>JANQQY010000235.1 GCA_028284845.1 Spirochaetales bacterium | reverse complement strand
CGGGGTTGCCGTCGGCTCGCACGGCATCACTGACTATGCCAGCGGAACTACCCTCTACTCGCCGCACTTTGAAGCGTGGGGCGAGAACGCTAACTTCCGCGAGGGTTTGGCGCCTCGTCTTGGTTCAGATGTGCCGATCCTTGTAGATAACCAGATCAGGTACCAGGTTGTCTCTGAACAGCGTTTTGGGAGCGCGCCACGGCGTCAGAATCTGATTGTAGTGGAGGCCGGAGAAGGCCTCGTCGCGGGGATCATCTCAAACGGCGAGGTTCGACGCGGCTCGCACTCCCTCGCCGGAGAGATCGGCCACATAATTGTGGATCCGGATGGAACGGAGCAGTGTGCCTGCGGCAGCTGCGGCTGCTTTGAGTCCAAAGTCTGCTCCGGACAGTTGCAGGTACTCGCGCGCAGGGAGGGCCTTGCCCCACAGATCTGCAACTCTCCGGAGCGAATCGTTCGGGCCGCGAACGACGGGGAACCTGCCGCGCGCCGTGCGCTCGGCGAGGTAGCACGCTGGTTTGCGCTCGGATTCCAGACGCTGGTCCTCGTCTACGACCCGGAGGCCATCGTAATCCAGGGGCTCTACGCGGGAGCCGGTGACTGGTTTCTTGAGGCGATTCAGAATGGCATCCGAGAGGTGTCGCTCACCCATGTCCACAAGAAGCCGGAGATTGAGTACTCGAGCCTGGGACGGGACCGGGGAGTCCTGGGTGCGGCGTCCCTCGTGCTCGACGAGCACCTCGCCACGATCGACCAGACCATCCTTTGATATTAAAGATGGTTTTTAAACATACTTGACAAACGAGAATTCCTCCTGTAGAGTGGTCTCATAACTCACACGAGGTAGGTCTCTTATGTCGGCTTCCGGTACACAGAATCCCTGTCCATCCTCCGAGCATACCGCCGCAGGTCTGAGCACAACTCAGGGAATCGCCACGTCTCTTGCGATTGAAGCCTCCGAAATCGAGACCCTCAGATCACTTGCGCATCGCATCCGGACGGCCTCGGAAGCTCCTAACGAGGCGCGCAAGAGAGAACTCTGGCGCGCTCACAACGACCTGGAGACCACCGAGCCTGTCGTCTTTACGGATCCTGAGAACGGATGGAACGAGATCATCCTTCAGAGCGATCTTGCATGCCACGATCCACTCGCTCGTGTCTGGGAGATGTACCTCCGAAAGGAGCTCTACTGGAATGAGAGCATGCGGGACGACAAGGTCCTCACTGCCGAATTCCGAGTTCCCTACAGTTACACCGACTCCGGATGGGGGCTCGCTCAGACCCAGGTCGGAGGCGATCACGGCGGCTCCTACACGTGGGAAGCGCCGGTCAAGGAGTACGAGGCGGACTTCCCGCAGCTCCGCTTCCCCGAAATCACCATTGACTACGACCATACGAACCGTGTCCTCGAACTCGCGCACGATATCTTTGGTGAGATTTTGGACGTCCGACTCGAGGGGCCGTTCTGGTGGACTCTTGGAATGACCTGGGACTTCATCAACCTTCGGGGTCTGACCACCTTTATGATGGACTTGTACGAGAATCCCGACTGGGTGAAGCGCCTCATGGCATTCCTCCGCGACGGCACCCTTGGCAAGCTCGATTTTCTCGAGAAAGAAGGGCTTCTCGCTCCCAACCATCAGACCGCCTATGTCGGTTCAGGTGGATTTGGGTTCACCAGTCAGCTTCCTGCCGAGGGCTACCGGTCGGATCACGTACGCCTCCGCGACATGTGGGGATTCTGCGAGAGTCAGGAAACTGTTGGCGTCTCGCCTGAGATGTTTGCTGAGTTCATCCTTCCGTATCAGATTCCGGTGCTTGAGCGCTTCGGTCTGAATTGCTACGGATGCTGTGAGCCGATCGATACCCGATGGGAGCAGGTGAAGACCATCCCGAACCTCAGAAGGGTCTCGACCTCTCCGTGGGCTGATCGAGAAGCCAGCGCCGAGAACCTCGGCACTGACTATGTCATGTCATTAAAGCCAAGCCCGACCCCACTGGCCACCTTCCCCCTTGATGAGGATCAGGTCCGCGGAGAGCTCCGCAGTGATCTGGAGAAGGTAAAGGGCTGTGTGGTAGAGATCATCATGAAAGACAACCACACATTGGGGGGCCACCCGTCAAACATCACCCGTTGGGTGGAGATAGCGCGGGAAGAGATTGACCGAGCGTACGGATGAGTGGCGATCTGCTTCTTCGGATGACCGGAATCTCCAAGCAATTCCCCGGCGTCCAGGCACTGGACAAGGTCGGATTTGAGCTACGAGCCGGTGAAGTTCACGTCCTCATGGGCGAGAACGGAGCGGGCAAGTCGACCCTCATGAAGATCCTCGCCGGGATGCATCTGGCTGACGAGGGCACGATAGAGATTGACGGTTCGGAGGTGCGCTCTGAGAGTCCTCGTGATGCCCTCTCGAACGGGATCTCGATGATCCACCAGGAACTCTCAGCGGTACCGCACATGAGCGTCGCGGAGAACATCTTCCTCGGGCGCGAGCCGTACAGCGGTACGATCGGACGGATGCTCGGCGTCGTGGACCGAAGCAAACTGCGAGCCGACACGGTGTCCGTCCTCTCTTCCATTGGCGTCACCATCGACCCGGGAATGATGATGAGCGAACTGAGCGTCGCTGAAATGCAGATGGTGGAGATTGCGAAGGCGACCAGCTACAACTCATCCATCATCATCATGGACGAGCCAACGTCCGCAATAAGCGATGCCGAGGTTGAGCGGCTTTTCACCCTCATCGAATCCCTGAAGAACGGCGGTCGCGGAATCGTCTACATCTCGCACAAGATGGATGAGATCTACCGGGTCTCCGATCGCATCACCGTGCTGCGCGACGGGAAGTACATCGCTACCGCAGAGACCTCTCAAATCAAACGCAGCGAACTCATCCAGATGATGGTGGGCCGCGAGATCACCGACATCTTTCCAAAGGTGGAGGCTCAGATCGGCGACGTACTTCTTGAAGTACGCGACCTGACCGTCAGGGGCGTCTTTCGAAACGTCTCGTTCTCCGTCAGACGCGGCGAAATCCTCGGAGTCGCCGGACTCATGGGAGCGGGGAGAACCGAAGTGGTGGAGACCCTCTTTGGCGTTCGTACTCCTACGAGCGGCGAAATCCTCATGGATGGACGCCCAATCAGCACCTCCTCGCCGGCCGAATCAATCCGCCGCGGAATCGGGTTTGTGTCCGAGGACCGCAAGGAGATAGGTCTGGTCCTGAAGCGCTCAGTGAAGGAGAACGTGTCACTGGTGGAGCTACGGAGTTTCTGCGACGGACCGTTCCTGAATCGCAAGCGAGAGCGCCGCTCCGTCGGCGACAGCATCCGCAGCCTGCGGATCAAAACGCCGAGTTCCGAGCAGGTTGTCAGAAACCTGAGCGGAGGAAACCAACAGAAAGTCGTCGTCGCAAAGTGGCTTCTGGCGAACCCTGATCTCCTGATCATGGACGAGCCGACTCGCGGAATCGACGTCGGGGCAAAGGCCGAGATCCATCGTCTGATCTCCGAGCTTGCCCAGCAGGGAAAGGCAATCATCATGGTCTCCTCCGAGATGCCGGAGATCATTGGGATGAGTGATCGGGTGGTCGTCATGCATGAGGGCCGGATCACCGGAGAAATCGACAGAAACGCATTGAGTCAGGAAGCCGTGATGCACATGGCGACGGACCATGTTGAACAAGGTGGCTCGCAATGAACAACAGCACTGTATCAATGACCGGCGTCCGTGGGCTCATCGCGACCGTATTCTCTCGTTACGGAATCTACGTCGCGCTCTTCCTGATCGGGCTGGTCCTTTCGATTGCATCTCCCTTCTTTCTGACCGTCACCAACATTCTGAACATCCTGAACCAGGTCTCCATCATCGGCATCATTGCTGTGGGATCCACAATCGTCCTTATCTCCGGCGGTCTCGACCTGTCGGCGGGAGCGATCGTTGCCGTTGCCGGGGTCGCGGGCGCGCACTTCGCCCATCCCGGGGAGTATCCCCTTATCGTTCCCATTCTCGTTGGGATCCTGACCGGGGCCGGTATTGGTCTGTTCAATGGCGTTGTGGTTGCAAAGGGGAAGATTCCTCCGTTCATCGTGACCCTTGGGACAATGACTGCAGGTCGTGGACTCGCTCTTCTTCTTGTTGGCGGCATGCAGGTGATCAATCTTTCGGACGAGTTTGTGTCTCTCGCGAACACGCGGGTCCTGGGAGCTGTCCCCATTTTGATCTTCTTTTTCGCCGGGATCTGTCTGTTGTTCTGGTTTGTAACCACCCGTATGCGGTTTGGGCGGCACATCTACGCCGTTGGCGGGAACGAGAACGCGGCCCATGTGTCCGGACTGAACGTTGATCGCATCAAGATCACCGTGTACGCGCTCGCCGGTGCGCTCGCCGGGCTCGGCGGACTGCTACTTGCCTCTCGAACCGTTGTCGGGTCTCCGATCGCCGGGGCGGGATACGAACTCGACGCGATCGCTGCGGCTGTGATCGGCGGGACGAGCACCACCGGCGGACTCGGGCGAGTCACCGGCACAATCATCGGCGCGCTCCTGATCCAGGTCATCTCGAACGGGCTCGACATGCTGAACGTACCCTCGTACTACCAGCAAATCGTGAAGGGGCTGATCATCATCCTTGCCGTCTACATGGACATGCGGTCCAAGAACAAGCGTTGAGGCCCCGTAGGGGCTGAGCAATATTTAGGAGGAGAAGATGAAACGAGTAATCTTCGCAGTTATCGCACTTGTGCTTGCCGTGCTCCCTGTGTTCGCCGGAGCTGAGGCGGAGGACGGGCAGATCCGTGTTGGCGCCTCAATGCAGGGCCTGAACGACACGTACATCCGGATCGTTACCGATGCGATGGAAGCTCGCGCAGAGGAGCTTGGCATCGCACTGACGATTCTTGATGGTCAGGGACGAGCAGAGACGCAGGTTTCGCAGGTTGAGAACCTGATCGCTCAACAGTTCGACGTGATTGTGCTGAACCCCATGTCGATTGAGGGAGCGGCGCCGGCGGTGGATGCAGCGGTTCGTGCCGACATCCCCATCTTCACGCTTGTGTCACTCGTTGCGAACCAGGAGAAGGCAGTGACCTACGTTGGCTCAGACGCTCCGGAGTCCGGACTGATCCAGGGTGAAATGATCGTCGCTGCCACCGGCGGGCAGGGCCGTGTCGCACTGATTCAGGGCCCGATCGGGCACGACGCTCAGATCGGTCGAAAAGAGGGACTGCTCGAGGCGTTCGAGGGAAACAGCTTTGAGATCGTGGTCGAACAGACCGCAAACTGGCAACGAGACCAGGCGCTTGAGCTTGTTGAGAACTGGCTTCAGTCAGGGATCGAGTTCGATATCGTCGCAGCTCAGAACGACAACATGGCAATGGGCGCGCTGCAGGCGATCGAGAACGCAGGCCGACAAGACGAGATTCTCGTCTTTGGAATCGATGCAACCGAGGATGCTCAGGCTGCAATCGAGGCGGGACGACTTGCCGGAACTGTCTTTCAGGACGCGGTCGGTCAGGGTCGCATGGCCATGGACGTCGCACTTCAGATCGCGAACGGCGAGAGCGTGGAGGACGTGATCTTTATCCCCTACCTCCCCGTCGACGCGTCAAACGTCGCTGATTACTAAAGGTTCTTTCGCTGATCGGACCTCACCCGGTCCGGTCAGCGCTTCATGGAGGGCAGCATGATAGATCCCGAATCGATCGTTCAGAAACAGGAGTGGTACAGTCCGTCTCTTGATCGCAAGGAGTTCAAGACCTTCCTGAAGCGAAGCAACACCATCGGTCTCCTGAAGGTCAGCCTCTGGCTCGGACTTCTCGTTGGTTTCGGATTCCTCGCGTTTCGCCTCATCGGGACTCCGTGGGCGGTTCCAGCTTTTCTTCTCTATGGGATCGTCTATACCGGATGCAACAACATCTGGCATGAGACCAGCCATGGCACGTACTTCAAATCCCAATGGTTGAACAGCTTCTTCTACTTCTTTTGTGGAGCAATGGAGCTGCGAGACATGGTCGACTTTCGATGGAGTCACAGCCGGCACCACACGTACACCATGCAGACCGGTGTCGACCCGGAGATTCCGACCGGCCGACCGCCAAATCTTCTGATTCACTTCCTGGACATCTTCTACCTGTACAACGGACTGCTCGCAATATGGAATCTGATCCAGCATTCACTTGGCATTCCTTCAAAGAAGGTGCGGGCGTATGTACCTGAGGACGAGTACCGGCGGATGTTCTGGGCTGCCCGAGGTGTTGTCCTGCTTCACCTTGCTGTCATCGCACTCTCGGTCGCTCTGAACAGCCTGCTCCCGGTTCTCTTCTTTGGACTTCCCCGGTTCTACGGCGCATTCGTCCAGTGGGCATTTATCATGCAACAACACGCCGGCCTGCCCGAGGGCAGCTGGGATCACCGCCTTGCATGTCGATCCCTGCGACTCTGGTTTCCCCTTCGTTTTTTGTTTCAGAACATGGAGCACCACATTGAGCATCACATCTACCCAATCGTGCCGTCCCACCAGCTGCCAAAGCTGAGCAGGCGAATCGCTGACTCCATGCCGCCGAAGTACAAGATGCTATTTGGTGGCGGTTTCTGGCAGATGGAGTCGACGCTCGTCAGGCAGAGGAAGGACCCGTCGGTATCAATTGTGCATGAGATTCCAACAGCGGATGGATCTGACGCTGAAGGAGGTACACCGTGAGCGAAGAAGCATCCTGGACGCCAGTCTGCAAGATCTCCGAGATACTTGAGGATGACCTGATCACCACACGCGTGGGTGAGAGATGCATTGCGGTCTACCGGATTGAGGATGACGTCTTTGCCACCGACGGTCTCTGCACACATGAACAGGCGGACCTGGGCGACGGCTTTCTGGACGGGCACGTCATTGAGTGCCCCAAACACAATGCGAGATTTGACGTTCGAACCGGCAAGGTGCTGCGACGTCCCGCGAAAGACGACCTCCACTCCTACCGGACAAAGGTCGTCGAAGAGACCGTCTTTGTTCAGCTGTAGGCAACGGAAGCCGTAGTTACAACCGACCCCGGCATCCGTGAGCCGCGATCACAATGGTGGATCAATCGGTCCTTCACCTCCCTGGCCCACAGCGCTTGTTCAAGTGCGTTCGACCGAGTGCGAGGAACGGTCTGATTGCATGCGGAGAGTGTCTCGGCGCTTGTCATTATCCTGGTCGCATGTTCCGATGCGAGAGCGTGGCACGTCCGATTCCAATAGACAGCGTTCAGCCGACCCAGCTCTACGTAGCGAGATCGAAGTACGACCACTGGGATACCGCCATGAGGTCGACGAATGGTCAGTACGACCCAGTGCCCGTGAAGCAAATCGGGGATCTCTTGATTCTAACTGACGGACACAGTCGCGCGGTGGCCGCCCTAAGTAGAGGTGACTCGCATCTGAATGTTGTTGATGACACGGACGAGATGGACTGGTTGTCGTATCTCGAGAACGTCTGCTGGTGTCGGAATAGTGGGATACATAGCATCGGGGATCTAAAGGACCGATTCGTGGACGACGCGACGTATCAGCGCGAGTGGCGCGATCGTTGTGAGTCGGCACGAGAGCGGTTGCGGGTGAATCCGATGCACGGAGTCGAGGTTCGAGAAGAGCTCGACCCGTCCGAGCGGGCACGTGTGTGCAAAGCTGTGTTGAGTGCGCTTCCAGAGTGGTTTGGGATCGAGGAAGCGACTCAGGAGTACGTCGGCGACGTGAGGGCAATGGACACCATCGTACTAACCGCATTTGGTGTTCCGATTGGGTTCGTGTCCATCTCGATGCATTGGGGATACCACGCAGACCTCCACGTTCTTGGGCTACTGAAGGAGTTTCATGGCCGAGGGCTGGGCCGGATGATGATAGAGGAAGCGGAGCGCGTCGCGACATCCCGCGGTGTTAGCTATCTGACCGTCAAGACACTTGCAGATACCCATCCTGATGCGAACTACGCAAGGACGAGAGGGTTCTACGAGACGATGGGATTCAGACCGTTCGAGGTCTTTCCGACGCTCTGGGATGAATCGAATCCATGTCTGTACATGTTGAAGGATCTGTCGGAGCCGGACGGGTTCAACCAAAGCGGATCCTGAGACAACAGAGCGAAGGACCGCCGACCGCTCCAATCAGGCAGTAGCGGTACTATGGTGAAGCGGTGGTGGCGTGAGGCGGCTGCGTTTGCGCACGACCGCAAGAGCGTGGACGCGTCCGTCGAGATGAAGAAGACAGGCTACCGGTGGAAACGAACTGTTACGTCGCCGCGACGGTTGATATCGTCGTGCAAAGGATCCATCTGGAACGCATGACATCGATGCGTCATCGGGATCTACCTCGGCGCAATTACGTATCGAGACCGAAGATCCAATGTGAATTTGAATCGGTACGAGTCCTTGTCAAGCATTTGCCTTCTTGGCTAGAACCAGGCTGAATCTGGAGAGTTCACGGTAAGGGAAGGTCTCTGCCATGCGCAGTTCAATTTCCTTCAATTGCGCGTAGAACGCAGGATCATATTTTGGCTCGTTGTTGGTCATGTAGCCGGTCAAAGAGATCACTCCGTAGCTGTGTGATACAGAATAGCCGGTTTTATTGAGGAGTCCTTTGATCTGGCCGCGGGTGAATGTCATCGCCTCAATGCCAAACGAAGTATTGATAATGGCGTCGTTCAGGTACTTCACCGTCGTCTCAAGGTCATCTTCGTAAATGGCCGGAATAAGAGGGTTGGAGTACCTATTTATGTGTCTCAGCGAGAGCATCCCATCTGGGGAAAGTAGCTGTTTGATGGAGCGAAGTGACGCGAGAGGATCTTCAACATATTCAATGACGTTGTGAAACAGAATGAGGTCAAACGGCCCGCCTGTTCGTCCGGGTAGACCCATCACGTCTGAGTGGATGAACTCGACCTTGGCGCCTCCACCAAGCGTTTCGAACCGTTGCTCCGCGGTTTCGAGCATCTTGACGGATATGTCTGATGCCGTGATCGTCGCGGCAGCGTTGATCCAGAGCGAGGTCTCGTATCCGTTGCCGCAACCGATCTCGAGTACTCGGGGCCGTTCGATATCCAGGTGGCGACGGATTAAATCGTGTGTCAACTCGTATCGAAGCCTGTTCCATGGCAGCTCTCTTGTACCGTTCCAACGTTCAGCGCTGTTGTCAAAGGCTTCTTGCGGGTCCAGACCAAGCTCCTCTGCAGATAGAAGGCTGCATTCTATACCAGCTTGTCGTTTTAGGGTTCTTCGTTGCGCTTTGGGGTCCCTCGCTTGGAGAGATACAACGTTCTTATGAACGTCGCCGTCCTCGGTATCAGTCGTCGTAAGGACCTCTCCAGTAGACGATGCCTCCAAGCCCGGCGTTGAGCCTCCCTTCGGTATCGGCCCCAAAGTCTGTCACTGGGATTCGAATCATCACAGGGACTTTCTGTTCCATGTTGAACACCGCATCATCTTCGATCACATAGTCGCTAGCGTACGAACCGAATGCCTGTTGAAGTTCGCCGCCAGTGCTCCACCGGTATCCGGAAACAGTGAGACCAAGGACACCTCGGCTGAGTTCCCACGTTCCATGAATCTCACGCATTCGCATCGCGCCGTCCATCTGACTCGGAACCCACCGGAACGTTCGGTCAGAGTTGAAGAAGTATCTGTCAGCATAGCCGGCGGGAACCAGAGGCAAAGGATGCCAGATACCAACGATGTCAGATTGCTGCAACTCGTGGTCGACAGATGTCAACGAGCTCTCGTAGTTGAGAATCAGCTCGACATTGTACCGGTCGATGTCCGACAGGTCGCTTTCTGAGAACTCTTGGCGTGGGCGGTACCATGTCTGCTGCGTGAAGTGGTCAGAGAGCTCGACGCTTTCGAAGCTGTACCCGTGAAGGGCAAAAATGGTGTTTCTGAGGACACGGAGCTCTTCTGGTGCGAGCTGTCCGATCTGATAGATCCTCAGCCTGTAGACCAGGAGCGACACATCCCCGGACAGAATGGCCGAGGCATTCTCCAACCGGTCGGAAAGGTAGGAGTCCTCAACGAATCGGGCCATCGTCAGCGCATCGATCTCGTTCGCGACCGACGGGATTGTGATAGCCAGTGCAACAGATACCGCAATCGCTCTTCGTTTGAGGCTCACGGCGGGAGTCTACCACTCGTGCTTGCGGCAAACAACGATTCCGCGCGCACCTTCAATCGCCTGCGCGGGATGGGTCGCGCGGCATTCCGCGATGTCGTGGAAGGGCCTCTATGTAGCGGCTTCCGGCGCAGCGACTCCATCATGGTTGTGGTAACCCGGAGCGTGAGATCTCCATCGATTGTCTGCCACAGCCGCAAGCGATTCGAATGGGTCATTGGTTCGAGCGAAGTGGGCGCGCAACTCCTCACGAAGGATGCTAAGAGAGGTGCGAGCGTCGCTAACGGATGTGCCCAGGTCAGCGTGATTCTCGGCGCCGGCGATAAGCGGGATCAGGTTGCACATCTCATATGGATCGATCTCGAGATCGTAGAACTCTTCGTCTCCTCCTTCCGCGTACCTCATCAGCTTGTAGCGCCCATCCGTGATCATGCGACCAGGCTCAATGGTGTACCCCCATTCGGTGTGCCACTCGCTCACGACGAAGCGAGGCGTCGCTGACCGCTCGCGGGAGTGCGTCCCTTCGTTCTCTATCATGGGCTGATCGCCAAGAAGGGCGGGTGCAAGTGAGATCCCATCCATTCCCAGGCACGCTTCGCGAACGCCTGGATGATCCGAGATTCCGCTGAGATCTACGAGCGTAAGCACCAGATCGAGGAGCGACGCCGGACCGGGTATGTGTAACCCCGGCTCGATTCGCGGTCCGGAGATCGCGAAGGGAACGCGTGTGGTCTCCTCGTAGAATGTCGTGTGCTTCGTTACACCTGCGTGGGCCGCAATCGCGTCTCCATGGTCAGAGCTGAAAACCACAAACGTCTCATCCATATCAAGGGCAGCCTGAGCGCTTGCAAGGATGCGTGCGATCTCCGAATCCGCCAGATGAGTGTAGTGGTGGTAGGCGTCGAGGTAGAGCCGAAACTCCCGCTCGCTCCAGCCCTGGGTCTGCGCGAGCCGATTGTGCGCGCAGCACTGGTACTGAACGCTCCGCGGACGCGTGTGGAAGTCGGAGTCTT
>JANQQY010000323.1 GCA_028284845.1 Spirochaetales bacterium | reverse complement strand
CTCCGGAGTCACCTCGTCAAAGATGGTAGGCGGGACAAAGAGTCCTCCGTCGCTCTCGAGTGCTTCGCCTCCGGTCACGAGCTTCGCCCCATCTGACTTACCAATCTCGATGTAGCGCATCACGTCGTCAAAGTGGCGCTTGGAAACAATCGCCCCCAGCGCGTTCTGCGGGTCGAGTGGATCGCCGGTCTTCCAGCTGCGGAGTTTGTCGAGAAGACGCGGCAAGAGGTCATCCTTGTGTTTCTTGTGAACGATGAGTCGGGCGTTGGAGGTGCAGTTCTCGCCCATGTTCCAGAAGCAGGCGTTGATCACCTGTTCGGCAACATCATCGAGTTCCTCTGCGTCTTCCAAGACAACCGCCGGGTTCTTGCCGCCTAGCTCAAGCGTTACCTTCTTGAGGTTGCTCTGAGATGAGTACTGAAGCACACGGCGTCCAATCTCGGTCGAGCCGGTGAATGAGATGGCGTCGATATCGGGGTGCGTGCCCAGGGCCTCACCAACCGTTGATCCGGGGCCGGTGATCACATTGAACACCCCCGGAGGGATCCCTGCTTCCCCGGCAAGTTCAGCCACTCTGAGGGCACTCATGCTCGTTTCGCTCGCCGGCTTGATGATGACGCTATTGCCGGCCGCGAGGGCGGGACCGGCTTTCCATCCGAGCATCTGAAGCGGGAAGTTCCAGGGCAGGATGCATGCGACGACGCCGACGGGCTCGCGCACGATCATGCCGATCGCATCATCGGTTGCGGGAGATATCTGATCGTAGAGTTTGTCCGCAGCCTCGGCATACCAGGCTATGCATTCAAGTGTCTCCGGAAAGTCGATCGTGGCGATGTCGTGGATCGGCTTTCCGCTGTCAAGACTCTCGAGCACCTGCAGGTCGTATCGGTTTCGCTTCATCAGCTTCACGAGATGAATGAGATGCTCTTTGCGTTCGCTGGGATGCATCCGGGACCAGACTCCGCTCTCGAACGCCTGGCGTGCCTTCTTGACAGTGTACTCAACGTCTTCTACGCCGCATGAAGCGATGCTCGCGATTGATGTGCCGGTTGCCGGATTTGTGCTCTCGTAGGTCTGTGCCGATTTTGCCGCCGTGAACTTCCCATTGATGTACGAGTTGGTCATGGGCGAGATGCCGTCTGCGATTGCGTGATATTCGTCGCGGGAGAGAAGGTCAGCCATGCGTTACTGCTCCAGTAGCGTTCTCGTTGCACTCGCTGAGGATCTGTCGGATTGTGATCCGAGCCGTACCGATCGCGTCGCGAAGTGTTCGTTTGAGTTCTTTCTTCATACGACGAAGGGGCAGTCGTACACTCTCTCCGGCCGGCAGACCGTCGAGCTCGCAACCGTACTTGACGCACTGCACAAACTTCCCGCCGCGCTCCAACACTGTCATCACCGGCAGCATCGCCTTCATGAGGCGTCGACCCGTCACAAAATCGTTACGAATCACGCAGTGCTCGTAGAGGGCGATGCACTCGGCGCCAAAGAAGTTTCCTGCCGCGCAGACCCAACTCTGCGCTCCCCACGCGAAGAACTCCAGTGCAAGGTCGTCCGCGCCGCAGCTGAGTTGCATGTGTGGGAACTCGCGGGCCAGCATGTGAACGCGCCCGATGTCGCCGGCACTCTCCTTGATCGCTACGAAATTGCTGCTTCGTGCGACGCGCTCAAGAAACTCATGTCCGAACTCGGCACCGGATCGACCCGGGTAGTTGTAGAGCATGATGGGAAGGCCTGAGGCCTGATCGACTCGAAGGGCGTGCGCCGCGAGTTCCTTCTGGCTTGGTGTTGAGTAGGGTGGCACGGCGAGTAGGAGACCCTGCGCCCCGTTCTCTCTCGCGGCAATCGCGAAGTCGCAGACCTGTTCCGTTCTGATGTCGTTGACGCCGGCGACCCAGGGGATCCTTCCGGAGATAATCTCATTACCGAGCGCGAACTGCCGCACTCGCTCTTGGGGGCTGAGTGCGTAGTTCTCACCTGTCGTGCCGCCAAGCGCCAGTCCGTGAATGCCCTGAGAGATCAGGTGTTCGATCATACCCGCCCAAGCTTCCTCATCTATCGTATAGTCGAGGCGGAACGGTGTGATGACAGGGATCCAGATCCCCTCAAATTTCATACGTGATCCTTGCGGCAAAACAGAACTTTGTTGACACAATAACGTCTAATCTTTGATCATGCAAACCTTGAGTTCCGGAAGAAGTCGATCCGGCGCTGATCGCGACTATCGTTTGGGCTAGACCCAGCTTCCAAGCTCGCCGCTCGACTCCAGGATCTCCTGCAATGTGTCCGGGTTGAGGCGTTCCATCTCCTTGTCTACGAAGAGACCGTCCTTTCGCCAGAGCTTCCCATCCAGGTAGATCTCCCCGCCACCATAGTGCGGGAGGTGGCTCTGCACGATGTCCCAGTGCACCTCCGAGAGGACGCCGTTCTCGTCGGTGCCGCCGGGAGTGAAGTGGAGGCTGCCGGCCATCTTCTCATCAAAGAGCGTGTCCATCATGTGATCGCGGAGGTAGGGGTTCACGCCAATGGCGAACTCGCCGATGTAGCGTGCGCCAACGTCGGTATCAAGGATCGCCTCCATCTTCTCCTTCTGATCGCACTCAACTTCGATTACCTTGCCGTCCTTGAAGGTGAGGGCGATATCCCGAAAGACGAGACCCTGATGGCTTGATGGAACGTTGTAGGCGATCCTCCCGTTTACTGATTCGCGGACGATCGTCATGGCGGTCTCACCATCGGGGATGTTCCAGGTGCCGGAACTGATGTTGGTTGTGAGTCCGGCAATGGAGAAGGTGAGATCGGTATCTGCTGCGACGATTCGAACGTCGTTTGTTGCGTCGATTGCGGCTTTGAGCGGCTCCATTTCTCTGTGAAGCGTGCGATAGTCGAGCGCGCAGACCTTGAAGAAGAAATCGGCAAATGCGTCCGTGCTCATGCCGCGCTGCTGAGCGAGCGACTTGGACGGGTAGCGAATGATCGTGGTGTTTGCCCCCTCCTTGCGACCCTCGCGCCCCATCCGGATGTGGAGGTTTCCAAAGTACCGAAGGTTCTCAGCCGGCACGTCTGCCATCTCGTACCAGTTGTCCTGACCGCGGATCTGGAGAACGTGGTCCATCTCGCGCCGTGCAGCAGCCTTGTGCTTGAACCAGAGATCCATCTGCTCAGGTGTCGCGCTCTTGAGCCAGTTGGCCCGTACGCGTAGAGACTCGTGAATGCGATAGGGCAGAGCTCCTACGGCATTGATCTCGTCAAGGACCGCGATGATGAGATCTTCACACTCATCGAGTGAGTCGATCATCACCTGCGATCCCGGAGTCACCTCCATCGCGTGCCGCACGATAACTTTGGCCATTGCGGCCATTCGTGGATCCTTCAGCATATCTCCTCCTAGCAGAGCGGAAACAGCGGAAACGCGTCCGCCGGGTAACGATCAAGCAGACCCTCTTCCTTCATAAGTGTTTCCACATCATCGAGTTCCAACGGAGCATCAGAGGTGAAATTCTCAACTCCTGTGTCCGTGACCACGATCGTGTCCTCCACCCGGATGTACCTTTTCTCCTCGACCACGCGCATCTGCGGGTCAAGCGCGAGGACAACCCCCGGCTCGAGCGGCTTTCCACGGTAGTGGCCATCATCGTGACAGGCGAGTCCAACAGGGTGCGACATGTGGTAGGGGAAGTTGATTGCCCATTCGGCGGCCCGTTCGAAGGAGGGCCGGATCCAGTTGGTTGAGTCCGACACCTCCTTCATTCGTGCCGCCGCTTGCTCGCGAATCTCGCCGTCGGTCACACCCGGCTTGATGAGCTCCAGATAGACCTTGTGAAACTCCACCATAAACCCGTAGAGCTGTCGCTGTTCGGCGTCAAAGGTGCCGTTGACCGGCCACATGCGGCCGATGTCGCTCGCGTAGTAGCGGTAGTCCGGGGCGCAGTCGCCCAGAATGAGGTCCCCATCTACCAGTTTGGAGCTATTCTCGCCGTAGTGCCCATGCCAGGCGTTGGGGCCGGAAGCCATGATGGCGTTGTACGAGCGGCCTCGAGATCCGTGATTGTTGTAGACAAAGTCGAGCACCGCTGCGAGCTGATACTCGTAGAGACCGGCCTTTGTCGATCGCATCGCCTCTACGATCCCGAGTGCGGTGAGCTTCCCAGACCTGCGCATCAGCTCAATCTCGTGCGCGTCCTTCACAATCCGGAGCTCGTCTATAAATGGAGCCAGGTTCTTCACCTCCGCCAGCGGGTACCTACGGCGGAGGAGTTCAATGAAATGTGCAAAGCGATCGACCGTTCCATCCCACGGATCGGAGAAGCGACCGTTGCGGCCGGCGATGTGCGTATCCCAGCTCGACATGGTCGCGGCGCCCTCGCGGAAAGGCGTGTAGATCGCGGTGGTTCGTTCGAGGTGTGAGGCAAGCTTCTCCACCCCAAGAACCTCATCTACGCCGCTTTTAGCCCGGACCTCGTCCGCGGACTCTACGGATGGAATCTTGCCCTCCCGGTCAGCATCAGTCTCTGATTGGTGGGTCAGAAAGAGCGTTATGCTGTCGTTGCGCCGGTCCAAGAGGAGATATGCGTGAGGAGACTCAACGCCGCAGAGGTAGTAAAAGTCATTGGTCTGCCGAAAGAGTTTGAGACCGTTCTCCGCAGGGCCACCCTGGACGACAGCCACGGAGTCACGCTCCATTCGTTCAAGGAGCGCCTTGCATCTCGCGCGATAGCCATCAGCTGACAGGTTGGGATCGTTCATACCTCGCTCCTTCTGAAGATTCCCAACCTTGTACGCGCATCGCAGCCGGATGTAAAGTGGCGACTCTTGGATGCAAAGGAGGAGATCATGAAAATAACGTCAGTTGAGACTATTCCTGTCACTCTGCCAGTAGGGAAGTTTGCCGACGGTCTTGACAAGGTTGGTGCGGTCAATCATCCCAGCAAGGTCTACCAAGGCCGATCAGCAAACCATCGGTATGCCCCAGGACACAGGCCGGATATCGTCCTCTCGAACGTGATTGTGAAGATCCATACCGATGGGGGAGTCACCGGCATTGGTGAGGCGGCCTGCGACAACGAGGAGCCGGTGTGGAGCGTGAAAAACATGATCGACACCTACATGACGCCCAAACTGATTGGCGAAGATCCGCTCGATTACGAGTTCCTCATCGACCTTGTCTCGTTTGACGCTCCGCGGGCCGCCACTCGCTTTGCCACTTCAGGCATAGACCTTGCGCTCCACGATCTCGTGGGTAAGGCACTCGGCGTGCCGGTCTACACGCTCCTTGGTGGATATCGACGGGAGAAGGTGCTCGCTTCGATTGAGGTCCCAAAGAATACGCCGGAGGTTCAGCTTGCTCACTGTCGCGAATACTTCGAGCAAGGGGTGCGTGGCTTCAAACTCAAAGTGGGCTCGAACCCCTATCTGGACGCAGAGTCGGTCATTCGGCTCTGGGAGGCGATGGGGCCTGAGATCAGTCTCCGCGTAGACGCGAACTGCAACTACACGGTGAAGGAGGCGAAAGTCTTCTGCCGGATCGTGGAAGAGTCCGACGCAGAACTCGAGGTCCTGGAGCAACCGGTCGCCAAGCTCGATCTGGACGGCATGCGGCAGGTGCGCGAGTGGACGAGTATTCCCGTTGAAGCGGACGAGAGTGCATTCAGCCTACCGATGGTCTACAAGCTTCTCCAGACCGGCTCTGTCGATCTCATCAATACGAAGTGCGCGAAGGCTCTTGGAATCAAGGGTGTGCGCGAGTGGGCGACGGTCGCGAAAGCGGCGGATACGAACATCGTCATTGGGACCGAGTGGGGAGCCGGCACCAAGGTCGCAGCGAAGCTCCACTGCGGAGCCGCCATAGCCAACGCCGACCCGGTCGTCGAGTTCACCGAGATCATGATTCACGAGCTTCTGCTCGCGAAGCCGCTCGAGCTCAAGGACGGCTACCTTGATGTACCTACCAACCCAGGGCTTGGTCTTGAGCTGGATGAAGGAAAGGTTGAGGAGTTTCGCAGCAAAATCGAATAGTGTTGACCGAATGCGATTGTGCAGGGAATCATGGTCGCACGGCTATGACAATCGCATCGTACATCAAGGACGATATCAAGCAGCGCATCCGCGCCGGCTCTGCATTGCCGGCGAACCTCTCGCTCGCCGACCTCTCTCGTCACTACGAGGTCAGCATCACCCCCGTGCGGGACGCCATAGAGCTTCTCGTAGACGAGGGCTACCTCACTCGAACGGGCAGTCGCCGGATTGAAGTCAACCCAAAGCGAATTGGAATTGGGACCGATGAAGAGGCACAGGTCGAGCTTCCCAGGATGCCGGATGATTGGGACGAGATCCTGCTCGAAGAGGTGATGCACGCAAGCCTCAACCTCGCCGCCGTCTATCTCCGGGAGGGCACACTTGCGCAGAAGTATGGGGTTGGCCGTTCCATCATCCGGAACGTGTTCAGCCGTTTTGCCGGCGCCGGGCTTCTCGATCACGTTCCGCGACGGGGATGGCGAGTACATCCCATCCAGATTGAAGATGTCGAGGCCTTCCTGTCGGTGCGAGAGGCGATGGAACTTCTCGCCCTCGACCAGGCTCGGCCACACGTCGATAAGGCGGAGATCGCCGCACTTCTCGAAAGCGAGTTTCACGCACTCAACAATGCACCTCACCGCTACTTCATCGAAGCATCCGGGAATCGTTACATCGATTGGTTCTTCCGGCGCTTTGTCTCGCGCTTCTACACGAAGCTCTTCTACTTCGCCGCGCCGGCGGCCAAGGTGGTGGATGAGATGACGAAGGAGCACGCCAAGATCCTCAAGGCCGTGCTGGCTGACGACTGGGAGACGGCAAGGTCGGTCATGTCGACGCATATTCGGCGTCAGCGATCGATTCTCGAAAAGGTACTCGTCGCCCGTGCTGGAGTAGAGAAGCAACCGTAGTGATTTTAGCGGGTTCGTTGAAAGGACGAGTCCGACCCTCGGCCCGAAGCCCCCGTCATCCGCCTAACCGCGAACTCAATGCACCGTATCGATAGATCACGCTGCCCTCGATCAGTCAGCAGTCTGCTACTCCACTCGATCGCTGCATGGTGCGGGCTCGAGGACAATCAGATTCTTCAGACGATTCTCGGCAAGCGCTCAGTTCTACCAGTAGTTCTCATCGCCGACCATCGCAAACGGCAGCCGCAGATTTTTCTTCTTGGTGTTTGTGATTTTGCTGACAAAAAAACATTTTGTATGATAACGTCACAAAGTCATAGTCTCATGAGATCCTGAGGAGGTTTAACGATGAGTACAAGACGTAGAATACTTTCGCTGCTTCTCGCAGCAGCGTTGCTGATGGCATCCGTTTCCGCGGTGTTTGCCACCGGCGCAACTGAAGATGTCGCGGATGGTCCGGTAACCCTGAACTACCACATCACGAGCACGCCGCCGATTATCGATCCATCCGCCAACTGGTTGAACGAGGTATCGGTCAACATGTTCGTCGCCCTCATTGGGTGGGATCCTGTCGCAAACGAGATCTACCCGCGCGGTGCGACCTCATGGACTATCTCCGACGACGGACTGGTCTACACTTTTGACATCCGAACGGACATGGAGTGGTCTGACGGTACTCCGGTCACCGCGGACGACTGGGTCTACGGCTTCCAGTCGGTGGTGAATCCTGAAACCGCATCCCCAACCGCCTTCCGGCTCTCCATCGTTGAGAATGCTCAAGCCGTCACCGACGGCGAACTGCCTGTTGATTCGCTTGGTGTCGTAGCGCTCGATGAGGATACGATTCAGGTCACCCTGGAGCAGCCTGCTTCCTGGTTCCTGGTATCGCTCAGCTCCATTGGGTATGCGCTGCCTCAATCGGTTCGTGAAGAGTTCGGCACCGACTGGACCCAGCCCGAGAACATCGTTGTCAGCGGCCCCTACATCCTGACCAGCGCAGCTGCCAACGACCTCTACGTTCTTGAGAAGAACCCGAGTTACTACGACGCGGCGAACGTGCAGATCGAGCAGGTCAACATGATCGTCGTACCGCAGCAGAGCACCGCTCTTGCGATGTACGAGAACGGTGAGCTCGACACGGTTGTCGTGCCAATTGAGGATCTCGATCGAATCCAGAACGACCCAACCCTGGGTCAGGAGTTCGACAGCACCCCGCGCCTCATCTCCCAGTTCTACTGGTTCAATGTTGGTCGTGCGCCGTTTAACGACATCAATGTCCGAAAGGCGTTTGCTGCCGCAGTCGACAAAGAGACACTGGTATCCCGCATCACGCGTGGTGGTGAGCGAGCAACGGACACCATCTCGCCTCCTGGTGTGGTTGGGTATGTAGACCCGTCGCAGGAAGTTGGCGTCCCCTTCGATCCCGAGCAGGCTCGTGCATATCTAGCCGAAGCTGGTTACCCGGGCGGCGCAGGCTTCCCGAGCGTTACCGTTGGATTCAACTTCAGCGAGTTTAATGCCAACGTGGCCCAGGCGCTTCAGGCGATGTGGGAGCAACACCTTGGTATCGAAGTAACCCTGAATGGTGTTGAGGGCGGAGCGTACGGTTCGCTGACCTCGGCCGGCGAGTTCGACATGTATCGCTGGGGATGGGGAATGTCGTACGCAGACGCGAACTACATCCACGAGGGACTCTTCCACTCGAAGGTCATGACGGAGGCAGTGCAGGAGCACCGCTACAACTCTCCGGAGTTCGATCGGCTCATCGACGAGGCTGCGTTTGCACCGAGTGTTGCAGCGCGCGAAGCACTCTACCTGGAAGCAGAGAGGCTCCTTGTCGAGGAAGAGTTGGGTATCATCCCGCTGTTCTTCCCCTCCGACAACCGCGTTACGAAGCCGTACCTGAACCGGGTTCTTGTGCCGATCCTGACACAGGAGTTCTGGAACTGGACAATCGACGAGTAATCTCGCTGTAATGTCAGCCCGTACCGCGAAGGCGGTACGGGCCTATTCTTTTCTGTAGGGGAGTGAATTGCTCAGTTTTATCGTACGAAGAGTCTTGTGGCTCATCCCCGTACTTCTTGTGATCTCCATGGTCACCTTTGTTCTGATGCTCTCGATCCCGGGCAATCCATTCGAGGGTACCGGCGAGAGACCGCTGCCACCGGAGACCGTTGAACGCCTGCGCGAACACTACGGTCT
>JANQQY010000311.1 GCA_028284845.1 Spirochaetales bacterium | reverse complement strand
CGAACCCACACTCCGGTGCGCGCTGTCTTGAACGAGGCCTACGAGCGGTTCGCCACGCACCTCAACATCGTCTATGTCCTGACCGTCGTCGAGTCGGTGGAGGGGCGACTCGTTGTACGAGGCCTCTTTGTTGGTGACGACGTAGAGGTCTACGAGCAGGCGGCCGCGCTCGCGCAGGAGGTCAACGTCTTCCTCCTCGATGAGCCGATTGATCACGTCGTCGCCTTTATGGATCCTCGCGAGTACTCAAGCACCTGGGTTGGGAACAAGGCGATCTATCGCTCCAGGATGGCGATCGCCGACGGTGGGCGCCTCACGGTTATCGCGCCCGGCGTTGGGCACTTCGGCGAGAACGATCTCTTTGATCGACTCATCGCGAAGCACGGCTACCACGGCACGGAGGCGACGCTTCGAGCGGTCGAACTCGACCAGGAACTCGCAGCGACACTAAGCGCTGCGGCGCACCTCATCCACGGTTCGAGTGAGGAGCGGTTCGAGATACGGTATGCGGCGGGCAAGCTCAGCGCGGACGATATTGCGTCTGTTGGGTTCACGCCGATTGATATGGCCACTACCCTCTCGAAGTACAATCCGGAGACCCTCATAGACGGTTGGAACACCGTTGATGGAGAGAGGGTCTACTACCTATCCAATCCGGCGCTCGGCCTGTGGGCCGAACGCAAGAGATTCACGGGAGCATAGAGATGGCTGACATAGGACTCATTGGACTCGCGGTGATGGGGCAGAACCTCGTCCTCAACATGGCCGATCACGGCTACGAGGTCGCCGTCTACAATCGGACGACCTCCAAGGTAGACGATTTCCTCGCGGGTCCCGCGTCCGGCAAAAGCATCGTTGGTGCACACACGGTCGAAGAGTTCGTGTCAAAGCTCGAGCGACCGCGACGCGTGGTCCTCATGGTGAAGGCGGGGGCTGTGGTCGATGCCTTCATCGATCAGGTGGTTCCCCACCTCGAGGCGGGAGACATCATCATCGACGGCGGGAACTCACACTTCCCCGACACCATCCGGCGCGAGAAGGAACTCGCAGAGAAGGGCCTCCTCTTTATTGGGACCGGCGTCTCAGGCGGCGAGGAGGGCGCACGGTTCGGCCCTTCGATCATGCCCGGCGGCAATGCGAAGGCATGGCCGGCGGTAAAGGAGATCCTTCAGGCGATTTCCGCAAAGACCCCTGACGGCGAACCGTGCTGCGACTGGGTGGGTGATGGCGGCGCCGGTCACTACGTGAAGATGGTCCACAACGGGATTGAGTACGGGGACATGCAGCTCATCGCAGAGGCCTACCACCTGATGCGAGACGGCCTGGGCCTTCCCTACGATCAGCTCCACGAAATCTTCACCTCGTGGAACTCAACCGAACTAGACAGCTTCCTCATCGAGATCACTCGCGACATCATGGCCTTCGCAGACGAGGACGGCGAACCACTGGTCGAGAAGATCCTCGACAAGGCGGGCCAGAAAGGAACGGGGAAGTGGACTGCGATCAGCGCACTCGACATGGGAATGCCGGTGACTCTGATTGGAGAGGCGGTCTTCGCGCGCACGCTCTCCGCGATCAAGGACGAGCGGGTGGACGCGAGCAAGGTGCTCCGGGGCCCGGTTCAGAGCCGGACCTACGGCGCCTACGAAGGCGACATCGAACCGTTCGTCGAGGACATCCGAAAAGCACTCCTCGCAAGCAAGATCATCAGCTACGCGCAGGGCTTTATGCTCATGGCGGCAGCGGCCGCTGAGTACGGCTGGACCATCGACTACGGTGCGGTCGCGAACATGTGGCGTGGTGGCTGCATCATCCGAAGCGTCTTTTTGGGCGATATCAAGAAGGCGTACGACGCAAGCCCGCAGCCGCAGAATCTGATTCTCGATCACTACTTCAAGTCGACTCTTGAGAAGTGTCAGGCCTCGTGGCGGAAAGTCGTCTCGCAGGCGGCACTCATGGGCATACCGGTACCGGCCTTCGGGACCGCCCTCGCCTTCTACGACGGCTACCGCAGCGAACGTCTTCCGGCGAACCTCATCCAGGCGCAACGCGACTACTTTGGCGCTCACACCTACGAGCGAACGGACAAGGAGCGCGGGGAGTTCTTCCACACGAACTGGACGGGAACCGGCGGAGACGTATCGAGTTCTACCTATAACGCGTAGGGTTCGGCTCTACCACGCGTCGAGCTACGACGGGTCGAGAACCGGCCCGAGTTGCTCGTGCGCCCAGCGGAGCGCGTTCTCCGTTCGCTCCCAATCAAGGCAGGGATCTGTGACGGACACTCCGTAGGCGAGGTCACCTGGGTCGTCAGGGATATCCTGTCGACCGGCCTCGATATTGCTCTCCATCATAAAGCCGACGATCGACTCCTGGCCCTCTTTGCGCTGGCGAACGACGGAGCGTAGCACCTTCGCCTGGCGCTCGGGCTTTTTCATTGAGTTCGAGTGGCTGCAATCAATCATGACAGCGGGCGGATAGCCCGACTCGATAAGTTTGCTGCAGGCATCCTCAACTGATTCGTCGTGATAATTGGGACCGCTTCGACCGCCGCGCAGAATCACATGACCGTGCTCATTGCCGGCGGTGGTGAGAACACAGCTCTGCCCCTGAGGGTCAATGCCAATAAAGCTGTGAGGGTTTCGCGCATTGGCCAGCGCATTGATCGCAGTGTCGACGCTTCCATCCGTGCCGTTCTTGAATCCGACGGGCATCGAGAGGCCACTCGCCATCTCACGATGGGTCTGGCTCTCGGTCGTGCGTGCGCCGATTGAAGCCCAACTCACCAGGTCGTCGGTGTACTGGGGAACGATCGGATCGAGCATCTCGCTCCCGGCGGGGAGTCCCATGTCCGTTATCTCGCTGAGAATCCGACGCGCCATCCGCAGCCCGGTCTGAATGTCGTAGCTGCCGTCCAGATGAGGATCGAGGATGAGGCCGCGCCAGCCAAGCCGTGTCCGTGGCTTCTCAAAATAGACTCGCATGACGACAAAGAGCCGGTCGCGAAGTTCGTCGTGGAGACGTTTCAGGCGCTGCGCGTAGTCGAGAGCGAGTCCGCGATCATGAATCGAGCATGGGCCGACGATCGCGAGAAGCCGAGGGTCTCGGCCGCTGATGATGGAGGCGATCGTTCGTCGACTCTCCACCACAGTCTTGCTGCTGCGCTCGGACGCGGGAACCTCGTTCTTGAGTTCGGCCGGCGGTGTGAGGGCGTCGATGCCGACGATCCGCAGGTCGCTCGTCTTTTGCATGGCGGAAGTATACAGACGCGAGCAAGGGGGTCAATACGACGCCCGGATACCGTCGCGGGGTCAGCGCTCTGAGGCGAGCTCCTTCCAGAACGCTTCGTTCGACCCGGCCGAGACCCGCCGTCCGTCGCGAACGATCGGAGTCCGAATGAGCTCCGGATGCTCCTCAAGCTCCGCGGCGGTGTCGAAATCCATGTAGGCGAGCCCTCGCTTCTGGTAGGCCTTCCCCTCAGTATCAAGCACCTCATCCTCTCCAAGGACATCAAGGAAGAGCTCGATCTCCCGTCGTCCCGGTGCCTTTTGGTCGAGGTTCACAAAGGCGTAGTCGATCCGGCGTTCCTTGAAGAAGCGCTCGGCCTTCTGAGTTGTCTTGCACTTCTTTCGCCCGTAAATCTGAATCACTTCGACCTCTCTCCGTCCGTGTCGGCCAAGGTGTACGAGAGGGAGTAGCGATGCCCGTGTTCGTCGGCCTCGATCTCCATCGTTCCTGAGATCGAACGGAGCTCTCCGCTCCCTGAGTCCGGCACGATCTCAATGGTCAACCGGTTGCCGCTCTCCTGTGCGAGTCCAAAATGCTGGAGGACGAAGGAACCGGTACGCCCCGCAAGCGTGCCGTCCACACGCTCCAGAGCGACATACCCTGCCGAGCCCGGAGTATCGGTCACGGCGGTCAGCATCTCTCCCTCACTCGTGCCGGAAAGATCTCCGGAAAACTCCTTTGCGAGCGCCATCCTGCCAATGCCGTTGGCGGAGCCCTCCCCGACCGGCGTCATCTCCACGGTGAACGTTCCTATTGCCTGCATAGCCCCTCCGCGTGAAGGGTATCTGTGAGGTCGGCACGGAGCAAGACTCGGTTCGTTTGACCCACCAACCGGGCTGTGGTACTGCTACTCCATGAGTCGAATCAGAGTGCGTGAAGCCCTCTTGGAGAAGCCGAGCGGGCAGGGCGTTGAGGTCGCCGGTTGGGTCAGAACCAAGCGGAGCGGGAAGAATGTCAGCTTCATGGAGGTCAATGACGGCTCCTCAATGGCAAGCATCCAGGTGACGGTAGACGGCGAGAACAACGAGCTCTCACGAGCGATCGAGCCCGTTACCACCGGTGCAAGCGTGATCGTGCACGGAACCCTCGTAGAGAGCATGGGAAAGAATCAGAGCGTCGAGATCGCCGCGGCCGGGATCACCCTCGTGGGAACCTCCCCCGCCGACGACTACCCGCTCCAGAAGAAGCGTCACAGCTTCGAGTTTCTCCGGGAGATCGCGCATCTGCGACCCAGGACCAATACCTTTGGGGCGGTCGCCCGGGTGCGAAACTACCTGAGCTTCGCGATCCATCGGTTCTACCAGGAGCGCGGCTTCCTCTACATCAATACCCCCATCATCACGGCGAGCGACACGGAGGGTGCCGGCGAGCTCTTCCAGGCAACGACCCTCGACATTGACCGACTCTACCGGGCCGATCCGCCGAAGGACGATGGCGCGGTCAACTACTCAAAGGACTTCTTCGGTAGACCCGCCTTCCTCACGGTGAGCGGACAGCTCAATGCGGAGATCTACGCCTGTGCCATGGATAGGGTCTACACCTTCGGCCCAACCTTCCGTGCTGAAAACTCGAACACCGCCCGCCACCTCGCGGAGTTCTGGATGATCGAGCCTGAAGTCGCCTTCTGTGACATCGACTGCAACATGGATCTCGCGGAAGAGTTCATCAAGGCGCTGATCAAGGGACTGCTCACCGAGTGCGAGGAGGACATTGGGTT
>JANQQY010000302.1 GCA_028284845.1 Spirochaetales bacterium | reverse complement strand
CTCGCGAACAACTCGCCGTCGGCGACGATCCGGGTCTGCCCGCAACGATCGCCTCGTCCATTCGAGCGATCAGATCCGGGGCACTTCGCAGCCTAAGCGAATCGATCTACCGCACGGCCGGCGCCGCCGCGCCGATTGTTCTCGCTCTAACCCTCGGCGACACCGACAGCCTCGATCCCTTGCTCTCCGCGCGTTTCCGGCGATCCGGGACGCTCCATCTCCTCGCCCTATCAGGAATGCATCTTGGCGTCATCATCGCGATCGTTCGTTATGCCGTCGGCCGACTCGCAGGGAGGGGGCTCGCAGATCTCGTGGCTCTTGCGGCCGGAGTTGTCTACGTAGTCCTTGTCGGTGCTCGGCCGGGTCTTGTCCGGGCACTCTTATTGGCGATGATGGCGATCCTCAGCGTGCGACTCGACCGGCCTCGCCCGTTGGTTGAGCTCCTTGCCGCAACGTTTTTGCTTCACGTCATGCTCTTTCCCGGCCATCTACGCTCCGTTGGGTTTGCACTCTCGTACCTGAGCCTCATTGGAATCTCGCTTGTCGTCCCGACCGCGGGGAGGGCCATCGGCCGCTGGATTCCCAAGGCGGTCGCTGCACCACTCGGTGCCGGTTTCGCCGCAACCGCATGGACTGCTCCGGTCGCATTGACCAGCTTCGGAATGCTCGCAACCTCCGGGATCATCGCTTCAATGGTGATGGGACCGCTTGTGCTTGTCCTCATGGTATCGGGGGCAGCGTCCGCCTCCCTCGATCTCGTTGGATTCTCGCGGATCGTCACTGTCTCGGTGCCGCTCGCCGAGGCCCTTGCCTCCTTCGTCGATCGCTCCGCTCACATCTTCTCGGGCGCGCCGGTTCTGCGGTCTCAGTCACTTCTGGTGCTCGTTCTTGTTACGCTACCTGCTCTGGCGACGCTGGCTCCGTGCCTTCGCGAAATCTATCGGAGACCTCATGTGGGACTCCCTTGACGATTCGCCGCGTCTGATCCGTGAGCTCCTTCTCGAGCGCGGGATTGCCCTCAAGAAGCGGTGGGGGCAGAACTTCATGGTCTCACGAGCGGCACGCGAATCGATCGTCTCTCTCGCAGCTGTTGAGCATGGTGATGAGGTCTGGGAAATCGGTCCGGGATTGGGGGGCATAACCTCGCTCCTTGTGGACGCGAAAGCTACGGTCACCGTCTTTGAAGTGGACAACGGGTTGATCGGCATCATCCACGATCGGTTTGGTGTGGATGTCACCGTCGTCACCGGAGACGCGGTGAAGACGCTTCGAGAGAGGAGGGTGGGCCCCGATCTGATTGTGGGCAATCTTCCCTACCGATCGGCGGCGGCTATCATTTCGACTCTTCTGGAATCTCCTCGCCTCATCGAGAAGGCAAGGGCGCTTGTGTTCACGGTCCAACGCGAGATGGCGCGTCGAATGGTCGCGATTCCCGGAACGTCTGACTATTCGCCGTTCTCCGTCCTATGCGCCGTCACGACCGAGGCGCGAGTCCACACCGATCTTGGGAAGGGGCTCTTCTATCCCTCGCCAAACGTCGTCTCCTCGGTGGTCGTCATGCACCCGAAGAGTGTCGACATCACGACGCGCGGACTTGTCTCGGTCGTTGCCCGAGCGCTCTTCTCCCAGAGGCGGAAGAAGATCTCGAACAACTTGCCGCCGTTGGCCGATCAGCTGGGCGCTACGATCGATGAGCTACAGTCGGTATGTGAGTCAGCTGAGATCGATGTCCACGATCGCGCCGAGACGGTCGAACCCGCACGGTTTGTACGGGTCGCCGAAATCCTCAGATCGAACGGCTATTCGGGCTGAACCTGATCGAGAATCGCATCCATCTTCTTCTTGTCCGCCGATGAGAGTGGCACGAGAGGCAGACGGTACGACTCCGTAATGACCCCCGTCCGTGCGAGTGCATACTTGATCGGTATTGGATTGGTCTGAAGGAAGACGCCCTTGAAGAGTGGCAGGAGTTCGTAGTGTAGGCGTTGTGCGGTCTCCGCATCTCCCGACTGTGCGGCCTTCACCAGGGCACCCATCTTCCTTGGTGCGATGTTGCTTGCCACCGAGACTACTCCGCACCCGCCGAGAGCCATGATGGGCAGCGTGAGGTTGTCATCTCCGGAGAGAACGTCGAACCCCTTGGGGGCACCCTCCACGACCGACATGACCTGGATCATGCTTCCACTCGCCTCTTTGACGGCCGCGATCCGCTCGTGCTCGGCCATCTGTAGGAGCGTGGGTGTCTCTATGTTCTGTGCGGTACGGCTGGGGACGTTGTAGACCATCACCGGTAGGTCTGTTGCGTCCGCGATCGTTGTGAAATGGAGGTAGAGTCCCTCCTGCGTCGGCCTGTTGTAGTAGGGAGTCACTTGAAGCGTTGCGGTCGCACCTACGTCAGCTGCGAGACGAGTCATGCGTACCGCCTCATCGGTCGAGTTTGATCCGGTGCCGGCGACGATGGATACGCGACCGGCAGCCTGCTTCGCAACGATCTCAACGACCTGCACGTTCTCTTCGTGAGTGACCGTCGGACTCTCGCCCGTTGTGCCGACAGGCACGATTCCCTGGACGCCGCCCTCAATCTGCGCATCGACCAGATTCTGGAGCGCTCCCTTGTCGATCGACCCGTCATTGTTAAAGGGGGTAACGAGGGCCGTGTATACACCTTCAAACACCGCTGATCTCCTTCCGAAGCAACTCCGTGACGAACTCCGATACCTCGTGGAGCCCGCTCTTCCCGCGAATCCACTCGGCGGCTCGCACCGCGCCAAGCGCAAATCCACCACGGTTGCGCGCAGTATGGCGAATCTCAATCGAATCTGCCGCCGAGTCCATCATGAGCACATGGGTCCCCGGCACCGATCCTCCGCGAGTGGAACTCACATGAAGCTCGTGCGGCTCCGGAGCTCGGTCAAGACGCGACGTGACGATTTCTGTCTTCCGTACCGATTCGCTGAGAACCGCACGGGCCAGACTCAATGCGGTGCCGGACGGACTGTCCTTTTTGCCGGCATGGTGCGTCTCGTGAATGAGAAGGTCGTACTCATCAAGTTCTCCGGCAAGCGCTACAGCTCCCGCGGCGATACGAAAGAGTAGGTGCGCCCCCACCGAAAAATTGGAGCCGTAAATCGCCCCGATCGAAGCACTATTGAAGGTCGCCTTCACCTCGTCGAGTTGGTCGAGCCAGCCGGTCGTGCCAATCACAGCAGGCACCCCGGCCTCGACATAGATCGACGCATTTGTCGTGACCGCCGCAGGAAGAGAGAACTCAATCGCGGCATCACAACCGGTGAGCGTATCCGCAGACATGGGTGGCGATCCCTCAATCAGCGGATCAATGATCGGGCCCGATTCATGACCTCGTGCGGCGAGCGCCGCTTCCACTTCGTGGCCCATCCTCCCGTAGCCGACGATCGCGACTCTCATTCGCCGCCCGCGCCCTGGCAGAGCGTTGCCGCCGAGGTATTCACAATGTCGTCGACCGAGCACCCACGCGATAGGTCACTCACCGGCTTCGCGAATCCTTGCAAGAAGGGGCCGTAGGCGTCGGCCCCAGCAAGTCGCTGAACAAGCTTGTATCCGATGTTGCCGGCACCTAGATCGGGGAAGACGAGAACATTGGCCTTTCCCGCGACCGTTGATCCCGGTGCCTTCTTCTCGCCCACACTTGGTATCAGCGCCGCGTCCGCTTGTAGTTCGCCGTCGATGTCGAGATCAGGCTCACGTTCTCTCACGATCGCGAGCGCCTCACGAACCTTGTCGACATCCTCGTGCTCGGCGCTTCCCTTGGTCGAGAAGCTCAGCATTGCGACGCTCGGATCGGCGCCCAGGAACTTCCGGCACGAGTCGGCCGCCGCAATCGCGATTTCGGCCAGCTGGGCGGCGTCCGGGTTGGGGATGGTCGCGCAGTCGGAGAAGATCATGTGGCCATCGACGCCCCACTTGGTGTCCGGATGCTTCATCACAAAACAACTCGACGCGAACTTCGTGCCCGGCGCTGTCTTGATGATCGTGAATGCGGCAAGGAGGACGTTGCTCGTTGCATTCTCGGCCCCCGCTACCATCGCATCGGCATCACCTCTTCGAACCATCATCGCGCCCCACTTTAGTGGCTCAACGATCTGTTCGAGGGCGGCCTCCTTTGTCATCCCTTTATGTTTCCGGAGCTCGACGTACTCGTCCGCGTACGCCTCTCGCCGCGTATCCGCCTGGGGGTCGAGGAGCTCAACGCCGGAGAGGTCGACGCCCTCGCGAACGGCACTCGATTCGATCTCTCCTTTGCTTCCGAGCAAAAAGACAGATCGGGCAAGACCCTGATCTATGATGATCCGCGCGGCCCTGATCGTTCTTGGTTCCGTTCCTTCGGCGAGAACAAGTCTCCTCTGGAGCTTCTTGGCCTGCTTCTGCACGTTCTCTATAAAGTCCATTTCTTCTCCCTCGCTGATAGTACACGCGATGTCTCTGGGCGAGAACCCGTCCGAAGGCTATCCTGTGGCCATGCGAATTGGGATTGTCGGAACCGGCCGCTTTGGAAGTTTCTGGGCCACGAGTCTTTCGAAGCATGCCACGGTTTTGACCTTCAACAGGTCCGACAGGCCGACGCCGGAGGGCTGCAACGCGGCATCCCTCTCCGAGGTCGGATCGTGCGACGCGATTATGCTGTGCGTCGCGATAAGTGCGATCGGCGAGGCCACCCGGGAACTCGCACCCCACCTTACTGACGACGCGGTCCTGATGGACACCTGCTCTGTCAAGGTCGATCCGGCGAGAGCAATGGTCGCTCACGCACCTCCTCATACCGAGATCATCGCGACCCACCCGATGTTTGGACCCGACTCGGCAGGAGCGGGCATCAGTGGCCATCCATTTGTATTTTCGCCGGTCCGAGCGAGTGAGCGCACCAGTTCGCACTGGCAGCTTTTTTTCGCCGAGCTCGGCCTCGACGTGATTCGTATGACTCCCGATGAGCACGATCGTGAGGCGGCGTTTACCCAGGGCATCACCCACTTCCTCGGTCGCGTCCTCGCCGATATGGATCTGCACCCGAGCCCGATCGCGACCGTCGGCTATCAGAAGCTCCTTGAGGTGATGCAACAGACGTGCAACGACCCGTTCCAGCTCTTTGTCGATCTGCAGCAGCTCAACGAGCATACCGGTGAGATGAGAGAGCGACTCCAGACGAGTTTGGGACGCCTGATGGAACTCCTTGGCGGATCGACAACCGACCGTGGTCCGTCGGCGGTTGACAGCTCAGAGAGCGGTTCATAGGATCGTGCCGTGGCTGAAATGCGAATCCGAAGCATCGACGAGTCGACCTTGCAAACCGTCCTCGCCGAAGACATCGATTTCGACGGCGAAATCCGGTTCACCGAGCCGCTCCTCGTCAAGGGGAGTGTGAAGGGGACCGTCATTTCCGATACCGATCTCTACGTGAACGCCGACGCGGTGGTTGCCGCGCGAATCGAGGCGCGCAAGGTGAGCGTCAAAGGTGAGGTCCGAGGCGATATCGTCGCGAGCGAGCGCCTGGAGCTCTTCTCCACCGCCCGTCTTCACGGGAACGTTTCGACACCGGACCTCATCGTGCAGAGCGGCTGTCGGTTGAACGGCACCTGCACCATGGGCCCCGTGCCGGGAGGACCAAATGGGCAGCCGTAGGTCAGTCGCTGCAATCGCGCTCCTTGCTCTGCTCGTTACTCCGGCGCTCGCTCAAGAACCTCCTGATGCCCTGCAGGCGTATCGTGAGGGTCGGTTTCAGGATGCCATTGAGATCACGCTCGCTGAGATCGAGGCGAATCCAAATAACATCGACTCCTACGTCGTGCTCGGTTGGTCACTCAACGACGTCGGCAGAAACGAGGACGCCATCGACTACGGCCTCCGGGCGCTTCAGGTGAATCAGTTCGACTCCCGGGTCCTCCAGATTGTTGCCGAGGCTCACTTCAGTGCGGGGAACGCTCTGGATGCGCTTACCTATCTCGAGCGATACGTCACGGTCTCCCCAACCGGAGCCGATATCGATTGGGTTTATTTCGCGATGGGTGAGATCTTCCTCTCGCTCGAAGAATTCAATCGTGCGGACATCGCGCTTTCGGCATCGGTCTACCACAACAGCCGCAGTGCACCACGCTGGGCGCGCCTTGGGTTCGCCCGCGAGCAGCTCGGGCTCTCGGATTCAGCGCTTGATGCGTACGACCGCGCCTTGCAGCTTGACCCCGGCCTCACAGACGCGATCCGCGGGCGCCAGCGTGTGCGAGAGGTCGCCACGCCGTAGGCCTGAGCGCGACTGGAGATTCTGGATTTTGAGGCCTCTCGGGATATACTGGTTGCAGTTATCGGTCGGTCCGGCCGATGGTCATACCGGAGGGCTCTTTGCGCCGTTTCGCTTCCACAGTCTTACTGCTTCTCGCTGCAGCTGCTCTGTGGGCACAGCCGTTTGATCCGTCGCGCCCGGAGAATCCGATCGTCATGGGACGGGGCGGATCGTTCACAGCGGATGCCAGCGGCTACAATAGCTTCTTTTACAATCCTGCCGGATTCGCCCGAGGAGGGGAGCTGACGCTGGCTTCCGCCACTGTTTGGGCATTCATGGATCGAGACCTGATATCGATCGCGCAAGACCTGATTGGCGGATCGCTCGGTTTTCCGGCGTCGGCATCTCAGGCTTCGGTCAGCTCCCGATCGTTCGACCCTTCCGCGTATGAAGGTCTTGTGGACAACTTCGAAGAGATTTCCGCGTGGATCGAAGACGAGGACCCGGCCGTCCTCGAGACGATTCTCCAGAACGCTGCCGGCGACACCGGTGTGACCTTCGAAGAGGGAGACGATATCGCGGACGTTCTCGCTGCCGCAGGGACGACCGATATTCTCGAGTTCCTGGAGGCCGTCAACGATGAGGCGCAGGCACTCGCGACCTCGCCGCTCTACAACGACCAAGCCTTCGACGACATCATTGCGGCCGTCAACTCCGCGCTTCCCCGCGGATTCCTTCGGATCGGAGGCCAGGCTGGACTTGGGTACGTTGGGAACGGAATTGGGCTTGGTCTCTTTGCCAACGCTGAGGCAGTGATCGACGGTAGCAATATCCTCGCCGCGACTGGAACCGCGTACAATACGATCACCTTTGCAGGTGGCCTTGGGCTCACCTTTGGGAACCTCCATCTTGGGATCGGCGTCCGACCGACCGTCTTTGGCTACGGGCAGGTCAATGCGGGTCCGGTCTTGGCCTCCTACCTGACCGGCGGCGAGATCGACTTTAGTACGATGTTTGCTTCGACCATCTTCTATGGGTCGGGTCTGGGGGTCGACGTCGGCGCTCTCTGGGAACTCGGACCGCTCAATATTGGCCTTTCGGTCCGAGATCTCCTTGGAACTACGATCTCCTATCAGAAGACCGACTTCACGTCGTACATTGCGGCACTTCGTTCGGCATCGCTTGCAACGGGCTCCGCCCTGAGCGCCTCTGAGGCTTCCGACGCCTGGACCATTCCCATGAAGATCAACGCGGGCCTCCAATTCAACCCCGACCTCGGAGCGCTCTCCGCAGTCATCGATCCGAAGGTCAGCGTTGATTTACTCGACATGACAAGTGCGGTCCGGACGTGGCAGAGTGGGGATGGGATTACGCGCGACGAGATCGTTGACCAGGTTGTTGATATGCTGAACTTCGGAGGAGAGGTCACCATTCTTCGATTTCTGGCCGTCCGCGCCGGCTACTACGGTGGCTACCTGTCGGGTGGGATCGGGCTCGATATCTTCCTCCTCGACATCAATGCGGCGATCGCCGGCGACTTTGGTCGCGACGAGGACGATTCCTGGGGCTTCAACAACGTCGGTGGTTCCGTTGAAGTAGCAATTCGGTTCTGAGGAGTTTCTATGAGATACAGGTCCAGACTCGTCGGTCTTGCCCTTCTTGTCTGTTTCGCCCTCCTGTCGTGCGAGGCGGTCTTCACGTCGAGTCCTCTGACGTTCTTGCAGCGTGACCCGGCGAACCTGTCGCCAACCCAGCAGGTTCAGTTCGGTGAGGATGCCCTCGCTTCCGGCGATCCGGTTGTCATGGAAGAGGCTTACGAGGTCCTGAGCGATAGTGAGGACCCGGAAACTCAACTTCTCGCCGCCGATCTTGCGCTGGGGGCGGTCGAGCTCGGGTCATCTG
>JANQQY010000280.1 GCA_028284845.1 Spirochaetales bacterium | reverse complement strand
CTTGGCTCGAGGAGTGACGCTGATCTGATCTGAGGGAAGTTCCACCGTGGGAGCACTCAGCATCTCGCGCTGAGGAAGCAACATCTCACAGGCCGTCATCACAAGAACAAGAAGGACGGCGACAGCGACTACAGAAACGTTTTTCATATTACACCTGTCGAATCAACGAGCCTACTTTCAGTTATGAACAAAGAATACCTTCTTTCTAAGGTATTGCCTACAAGCACTTTACGTTATGCAAATAGATTCATGACTGAGCTCTCAACCGCAACCGCACCCCAATCCAGCCGGCAGGATCGGCCATCGTTGCTGCGATTTGGCCCAGATCGACCTGGCTCGTGAGCTCAGCGACGAGCCAATCGCGGCCCTCGAAGGCAAAACGAGCACCGGGACCCTGAACGTCTACCGCGGCAAGGGCGTGCGCATAGCGATCGCTCGCCATTAGAATGGCATCGACGCCAAGATGGTGGAGCAGGATCACGTAGGTCAGCCCAAGGCTGTCGCAGTCTCCACTCTGGTTGGAAAGGCACATCAAGGGTGGCTGGAAGTCGCTCAGCCCGCCCGTTCGCTCATATGAGAAGCCCTGAAGCCATGCGAGGATCTCTCCGGGCGCATCGACATGCGGTACACCCTCCTGCCTGAGGATCTCATCCACCTGAGAGGCGACATGGCCAAGCCGGAGGAAGTTGTCACGGTAGATCATCCGGAAGTAGCGCCGCCAGGCTGCCTCAAAACTCTCACGATCGAGAGCGCCGTAGGGTGCCAGGATGCGTGCCTCACGGTCCACAAGGGCCGAGGCCGCTTCCGTGACTCCGGAATCGACGGAGAGAGAGATCGACCGGTCGAGAAAGCGAAGCGTATCGCCCGACGCAAAACCCGGGGCACCATCCCCCGACACCGGATAGAGATACTGGCTGATTGGGCCCGGGAAGAGGCGGCTCTCCGCGCCAAGAGCAAAACTGTCGATCGCGCTGACGAGGTGATCGTGGGCAATCTCATACGCGTCGACATTCGCAAAGGCGAAGATGGCGAGATCGACCTCGTTCGTGTCCAAGGTGACCATGTAGCCTCGGACCGGAAGACCGCCGGTCGTGAACGAGAGATCAGTGAGCGTGGCGCCGGAGCCTTGATAGACGAACTCGTCGGTCTCTCCGGTCGCCTGCATCTCATTCATCATGAAGTCGGCGATCTCCACTCCGTTCCCACCGGTCGTGGGATCGAGCGCGATGATCTGAATCATGGCGTCTCCGTTGGGAGAGAGGAATCCAATGTGGTAGGCGTCTGAGTTCTCCGCCTCCACCCAGCCGATGGGCAGATCGACGCTGTATCCAAAGAGAGGGTTGGAGGCCGCGACTCCCCAAAGCTGGGGTCCGGAGAGCAAGAGTGCTGCAAAGAGAGCAGCCCACGCGGTTCGACGTCGGTATTCACTCATACTTCTTCTATCGAAGATACCGCACCAAACGTTTACCGCAGTCGAATCTGCTGATACGATCGCGAGGTGAACGTCACTGTCAGCCCCGGACGACTCTCCGGCTCGGTCGCTATCCCAGGAAGCAAGTCTCACACGATTCGAGCCCTGCTCTTCGCCTCAATGGCGCGGGGCGAGAGTCGAATCGAGTCGGCGCTTGATAGCCAGGATACGCGCTCGTGCGTCTCCATTCT
>JANQQY010000272.1 GCA_028284845.1 Spirochaetales bacterium | reverse complement strand
CGGTATTCCGGTCCTGCTCGAGCAGGAGTCCGGCGGTTCGGTAAAGGCGGCTTCGCCGGCTGTTGTCCTGGGGATTGCGGCTGCGGTCGGCGACCGTGTTGAAAAGGGTGATCGGCTTCTGAGTCTCGAGGCGATGAAGATGGAGATGATCATCGACGCGCCCTCTGCCGGAATCGTCACCGACGTCCTCGTGACGCCGGGTCAGCAGGTCGCGGCCGGCGAGTCGCTCATTCAGCTCGAACCCATCGCGGATGAGGCGGGCGAAGAGGACGGCGCCGATGCTCCCGTTGCAACCGCACCGGCGGCTCGATTTCACCACGTCGAAGACGATCCGGAGTCACGCTGGGAGTCGATTACCCAGAGTTTCCGAGCTCTCTTTACAGGGTACGATGCATCGGTGGCCCCGGAGGACGACTTCTCCGGCTTGGTCCGGCTCGCTGAGGAGCATTCCGAGTTCCGCGAGCGCCTCTTCTATCTGATCTACGAGCTCTTGGACCGGGCGACCACGATCGACTCCCTCTTTTCGAGCGAGCGAACCACGACGGAGAGTTTCGCCCGCCCGGTCTCATGGCAGGAACTGGTCTACATCTATTTTCGCTACGCCATGCAGGACAACGAATCGCTTCCCGCAGGTTTCGTCGAGGTCCTGGAGCAAGCACTTGCTTACTACCCGCACGCGACAGGCGCGGAGGCATCGTGGCTTGCCTTCTTCCATCTTGAGCGAACGCAACGAATTCGTGAGAAGCGGCTCGAACTCATCCGATCGATGATCTTCAGCCTTGAGTCACTGCCGGTTCCTCAGGGCCGCAGCGACGGCCTGCTACGCCTCCTGGAGACAAGTGTCCGTCTCCACCAGATCACTCTGCCTTCCCTTGCCGACGCGGCGATGCACGCTCGCTACCACCTCTACGAGCGCAGACGCGTCAACACGACGCGGCACAACAGAAGTCAGCGGATTCAGCGAACGATCGCCCACCTGCTGGCCCTCCCGCCCGAAAGCGAAGAGCGCCGCTCTCTCGAGCAGAGTCTCATTGACGCGAGCGCCTACATTCAGAAGGAGCTCCTTGGGGCCTTTGTCGCAGCCGAGAGTCCCGAGCGTGGGCCGATTGTCGAGCTCCTTGCGCGACATCTCGTCCGCTATCGAGATATGGAGAGCATCCGGCAGACCGAATGGCCGAACGAGGCTACCAAGGTGGTGGTGATCCAAGCCGACGAGACGGCCACCATCGTTCTGGCGACCTCCGATGAGGCGACGATCAAGGATGGTAGTCTGGCATCGATCGTCGAGGCCGCCGGCATCGAGTCGCCCGAGGTGATCGTTGTGGCCGGTTCGAACGGCGATCCGGACGCCCTCTTCGCCGCAGTAGCCTCGACGCCGCTTCCGGTCGCCTGGATCACGATTGGGCTCTACGCAGACTCATCGGAGCCGGAGTTCCGCACCTATCGCGACGACGACGGCTGGTCGGAGGACGAGAGACGTCGGCACTTCAGCCCACTCTTCTACCGCGAGCTACGAGTCGATCGGATGGGGGAGTTCGATATTCGAGTCGTCTATCGCTCGGAGTCGGTCTACCTCGTCGCACTGACAGCGAAGAACAATCCACGAGACGAACGCCTCTTCGCGCTCGCCAGCGCGAGCGAGTCGGTTCCCGAGATCGACACAAGTGGTCAGATCGAGAGGGTTGCGGAGTTCGATGATGTCTTTATGGAGGCGGTATTCAAGATGCGAGCCGAGCAGGCTCGGCGCCCGCGACGTCTCTTCTGGAACAGAATCGTCATCCACGTGCGGGCCCTAATACCGCTGAGCGCCTCGCAGATGAAGAGCTACGGAAGCAAGATCGTTCCGCAGACTCGCGACCTTGGGCTTGAGAAGGTCGTCGTCTACACGCGCAGAAAGCGGTGGAGCGAGGACGTGGTTCGGGAGCTTGAGCTCCTCTTCCTCAACATCTCGGAAGATCAGTTCACGCTTCGCAGCCGCAAGCCCTCGATTGAGCCGTACAAGCCAATGGACAAGTATGTCTCAAGCGTCGTGCGGAGCCGTCAACGCAGCAACGTCTATCCCTATGAAGTGGTCAAGATGATCACCTACACCGGCTATCCCGTCAGCCTCAACGTCCCGCGTGGCGATTTTGAAGAGTACGAGATCTCGGTGAGCGATTCGGGCGAGCAGCAGCTTGAAAGCGCGAAGGGGCGGGCGTACGGGCACAACGAGTCGAACGTGGTCTTTGGCCTCGTGCGGAACCAGGACCCCGAGTCGGGCTTCACCTTCAAGCGCGTGCTGATTCTCTCTGATGCGACCAAGGACATGGGCTCGCTCGCGGAGTCTGAGTGCCGACGAATCATCGCGGCGCTCGATCTGGCAGACGAGCACGCTATCCCGGTTGAGTGGATTCCGATATCGTCCGGCGCTCGCATCGACATGGACTCAGGCACCGAAAATCTCGACTGGACCGCCGCTGTCTTGCGCAGAATCATCGAGTTCACCCAGGCGGGTGGAGAGATCAACATCATTGTCAGCGGCATCAACGTCGGTGCCCAGAGCTATTGGAACGCGGAAGCGACCATGCTGATGCACACGCGCGGTCTTCTCATCATGACTGATGAAGCCAGCATGCTGCTCACCGGCAAGAAGGCGCTCGACTTTTCCGGGAGTGTCTCTGCGGACTCGAACGTCGACATTGGTGGCGTCGAGCGCATCATGGGCCCCAACGGCCAGGCTCAGATCTGGGCGAGCAATCTCGCCGAGGCGTATGGGATCCTCTTCCAGCACTACCGTTTCACCTATGTTCAGCCGGGCAGTTCCTTTCCGGACGTCGTTGAGAGCGACGATCCCGTCGACCGAGATGTGGCGACTACCCCGTACGAGGATCGGCTTGGACAAGGCTTTTCCACCATTGGGGACATCTTCAGCGTTGAGCACAATCCGGAGCGCAAGAAACCGTTCGATATGCGCCAGCTGATGAGCGCCGTCATCGATCGCGATGCGGGCTACCTCGAGCGGTGGGCCGCGATGATGGATGCGGAGACGGCGGTCACCTGGGAGACGCGAATCGGCGGTCACGGAGTCGGGCTGGTTGGAATCGAGAGCCGGCCGCTCGCGCGCCTTGGCGACGTGCCACACGATGGGCCCGAGAGCTGGAGCGGAGGGACACTCTTCCCTCAGAGCTCACGCAAGGTCGCCCGGGCGATCAACGCGTGGAGCGATCGGCTCCCGGTCGTCGTCCTTGCGAACCTATCCGGCTTTGACGGATCGCCGGAGAGCCTGCGCAAGCTTCAGCTCGAGTACGGCGCAGAGATCGGCCGTGCGGTGGTGAACTTCGAAGGCCCGATCGTCTTTGTGGTCGTCGCCAGATATCACGGCGGGGCCTACGTCGTCTTCAGCAAGAGCCTCAATCCATCGCTCAAGGCATTTGCCCTCGAGGGATCCTACGCATCGGTTCTTGGCGGAGCGCCCGCAGCCGCCGTCGTCTTCCCGCGACAGGTTCAGAAGGAGACCCAGGCAGACGAACGGTACACATCGGCACTGGCGAAGCTTGAGGCAGGTTCGATCTCGCGTAGAGAGTTTGACGATGTATTCCGGACGGTGCAGTCGGAGAAGCAGGCCGAACTCGCCACGCGATTTGACAATGTCCACGATATCCAGCGTGCTCGGCAGGTCGGTTCCATCGACGAGATCATCGGTGTCGCCGATCTTCGACCGGCGATCGTCCAGGCGATAACGAAGGAGCCGCGGTCTACAGCCCGGTAAACATGAGCCAGCCGGCGATCCAGCCGGCGACGCTCACTACGTTTGCGATGTTCAGCGCGGCCAGCGTCACGCCCGAGGCGGCCATGGTTGCCGGAACGGCGAGTCTTCGTGGTCGCCTTCTGACCAGTGTCACGATGAGCGGCAGGGAGAGCAGAATCAGGCATGCCAGACCAAAGAGCCAGTCACTTGCTACCGGCTGTGCCATGTCCCAGCCACGCAATCGTGCGCCCCACGCGACGACCCGTGCAGCCAGCTGTTGTAATCTTCCAATGGCG
>JANQQY010000270.1 GCA_028284845.1 Spirochaetales bacterium | reverse complement strand
GATGAAGCGATTCGATCGAGCCACTCTCAGGCGGCGGCAGCTCAAGGGAGCAAAGCGAACACGATCGCGCGTTCTTGCAGGGAGTATCTGCGTAGGCTGCGAGCAGTGGATCTGCGTCGAGTTCGTCAAGAAACAGATCGAGCGCGCGCCTGATATCGGCTCGGACGGATCTGACACGGCGCGTCACGTCGCGCTCGGTTATCAGCCGGCTTGCATCGATTGCCCCGTCACGCTCAACCGCCTTGTTCACATGGGCAATCAGAATCCGAGCGGGTTCGGCTTCGCAGCGAGCAAAACAGTAGTCAAGAATCGCCGCCTCGCGAAAGTAGGCCTCTTTGATGCTGGTCCCCTCACGAACCAAGACCGCCTCACGCGTTCCGTCCTTTGCGCGGCGCCAGATGTCGGCCTCCGCGTAGAGCCGGCCGTGCGAACATCGTGCGCCAAAAATGATCTTTGGGAGATCCGACTCAGGAGCGTCCGAACCCGTTTCGAGATCGTCTGCCCTCACCCCCTGCTGATAGCGAGAGTAGACGAGATCTCTGACTTGTGATCGCTCGGACGCGACGTGATAGATGTCGTCTGCAGGGAACTGAGCGGGGAGCGTGCCACCTGCAAGGAGAACGTGCAGGGAGCGAGGACAACGTTTGTAGAGGAGATAATCGGACGGAGAGATCTGTCGATCAGATTCGCTCAAAGGTATCGAGGGCGATCTGCAGTTCCTCGTTTGTGGGCTGCACAACGATCGTCGTGGGGGAATAGTCCATCGATATGATCCCCCGGCGAGGACCGTTTTCGAGGTTTCGCCGGTAGTCCATCACGATTCCGAGGTTCTCGAGTCGGCGGCAGATCCGTTCGCGCATCCGGGTTCCGTACTGACCCACACCCGCGGTGAAGACGAGAATATCTACCTTTACGATCTCAGCAGCATAGGCGCCGATGTACTGACGCACCTTGTGCGCGTAGACATCGAGCGCATCCGCCGCATTGCGATTGCCGAGTTCCGCAGCCTCCTCTATGTCTCGAAGGTCGTTTGAAATCCCGGACAGACCCTTGAGGCCGCTCTGCTTGTTGAGAACGCCGTTCAACTCATCGACCGTCATCCCGCGTTCAAGCAGGAAGAAGACAATCGCAGGGTCGATGTCCCCGGATCGCGTTCCCATAATAAGACCCTCGAGCGGAGTGAAACCCATCGATGTGTCGATTGACCGACCGTTCTTGATCGCAGTGACCGAGCACCCATTCCCAAGGTGACAGGTAATGAGATTCGTATTCTCGGGTGATCGCTTCAGCATATCAACCGCCTGAGCGGCGACGTAGCGGTGACTGGTCCCATGGAAGCCGTACCGCCGAATGCGGTACTTCTCGTAGAGCTCGCGGGGGAGTCCGTAGAGGTAGGCGGCGGGTGGTATCGTCTGGTGAAAGGCGGTATCAAAGACCGCGACGTGCTTCTGGCTGGGGAAGACCGCCCTTGCTTCCCGAATGCCGGTCAGGTTTGCAGGGTTGTGGATGGGTGCGAGTTCGATGTTCTCTTCGATCGCAGCCTCTA
>JANQQY010000263.1 GCA_028284845.1 Spirochaetales bacterium | reverse complement strand
CTACTATCAGGCGTGCCACTTGAAGGTCGTCATCCTGCGAGTCACCGGAAGAAATGACGAGGCGGTTCGCGAGGCACGGGCAATCCTCAACAGCGACCGGCTCGATCTTGGCGCACTGTACGAGCTCTCCCTCCTGGAGCGGGACGCCTCTTTTGACAGCTTTGTGGGAGAAACACCGCATAGTGTGATCGAGATTGCTCTTGACTACGCGCACGCCGGGTTCTTTGACGACGCATTGCAGCTACTCGACCGTGTCCTGTCAGACGATTCGGTGCAGGATGATCCCATGATCGCCTACTACATGGGGTGGTGCCATCATCACGCCGGTGACTCCAGCAGCGCTCTTGTCGCCTTTGAGCAGGCTCGACGCATGAGTCCCGACTATTGCTTCCCTCATCGCCTTGAATGCGTAGCCGCGCTACAGGCAGCTCTGGCTGCATGCCCATCAGATGCGAAGGCATATTACTACCTGGGTAACTTCTGGTACGCCCATCACGGATACGATGAGGCGATCGAGAACTGGGAGCGGTCGGTGGACATTGACGACTCTTTTCCCACGGTGCTTCGTAATCTCGGCCTTGCTTTTGTGAACAAGCGGCACGATGCCACGCAGGCGCTTCGTTTCTACGAGCGAGCCTTTGATCTCGATAAAGACGACGCCCGTGTGTTTTTTGAGCTTGATCAGCTGCACCGGAAGATCGGAGCAGCTCCGAATGAGCGACTGGCGCGTTTGGAGCGCCACGATGCGCTGGTGCGCCGCCGCGATGACCTTTCGATTGAGAAGGTGTCCTTGCTTAACGTCTGCGGTAGGTGTTCGGAGGCGCTACAGCTCCTTGAAGAGCGGACGTTCTACCCCTGGGAAGGGGGCGAGGGGAAGGTGACCGGTCAATACGTGTTGAGTCTTGTCGCGCTCGCACGTGACTTGTGCGGGGCATCACGGTTCGTGGAGGCGGAGTCATCTCTCGAGCGTGCGTTCGCCTATCCGGAAAACCTTGGCGAAGGGAAGCTCGCGGGATCCCAAGAGAACAACCTCAACTACTATCTTGGATGCGCCCTTCGCGGGCAGGGTCGAGAGGACGAGGCTCGTGCCTCTTTTGAGCGTGCTGCGGTCGGCTTGGCCGAGCCGACGTCGCAGCTCTACTACAACGATCAGCCGCCCGACATGATCTTCTACCAGGGGCTTGCTCTACGCGAGCTTGGCCGTGAGGAGCAGGCACAGGCGATCTTTGAGCGTCTCCTTGCCTACGGTGAAGAGCATCTGGAGGATCGGATTGAGATGGACTACTTCGCGGTTTCGCTTCCTGATTTTCTTGTCTTTGACGAAGACTTGAGTCACAAGAACGCTATTCACTGCCGGTACATGATGGCCCTGGGACTCACAGGGATGAGGCGGTTCCAGGAGGCGAATATGTGTTTTCGCACCGTTCTCGAGAGCGAACCTCATCACAGCGGTGCTGCCTTTCATGTCGTCCTTGCGCGACCGGACAAGAGATAAGTGGTTCAAGAGATAGGGTGGCATGGGCAGCGGGCGCTCGTCTTGGAGGGCGAACGTATCCGTGTTGTTACGACTCCATCCGTAGGAGCAAAGATTGTCTCCATACGAGATAGGGCCTCAGACTACGAGTGGTTGCGTGAGCCCTTCGGCCGTGAGTTTGGTCCGATCGAATATGGAGCCTCCTTTGTTGATCAGGACATGAGCGGATGGGATGAGATGTTTCCTACAATCGGCGCCTGCATCTATCCGGTTGAAGGGCCCTACTACGGCGTGTCGGTTCCTGATCACGGGGAGGTTTGGTCATCGTCCTGGACCGTGGAGCCCTCGCCACACGGTGAGATTTGTCTGAGTGTGGGCGGGAGCGCTCTTCCGTACACGATGAGGCGAATCATGAGACTCACAGATGAGGCTTCTTTCTCACTCTCCTATGAGGTTGTGAACACCGGCTCTGAACCGTTCTTTGGCCTCTGGGCTGCACATCCGCAGTTTGTGACCACTCACAAGACCAGAGTAGTACTTCCTTCCGAGGTTACTACCCTGGTGAACGTAGAGGAGACCGCCGATTGGCCGCGCAGAAACCAGTCGATTGGATGGCCCTATGCTGTTACCGCATCGGGGGATACCGTCGACGTGCGGATGATCGGATCGGCCGAGCGTGGGAGCTATCGCAAGTTCTATCTTCCGCCTGAGCAGGGCGTTTCCGGCGCCGGCCTGACCGACTCAGGCCGGCGGATCAATCTCTCCTGGGACGCCTCCACGTTACGATACCTCGGTCTCTGGGTGGATGAGGGCGGTTTTAGTCCTCAATCCACGGTCGCACTCGAGCCGTCGAACGGCTTCTATGATCAGATACCCACAGCTCTGCAAGCAGGCCGCATTGTTCGTTTTGCGCCCGGACAGGTTGTCACATGGGAACTCACCGTCACGGTGGGGTAGTTGTTCCGCCGTTGACTCCCATCACGAGGCGCCGATCAATAGGTACCGGGTGCTCGATCGCTCCATTTTGCAAGCCACTCTTTTAACTGCGTCTCCTTCGCAGGATCTGCGCTGCGTGCAACAAAACCAAGAGCGCTACCGGTAGCCGTCGCGGTAGCCTCGTATCGAAAGTCCATCGACCAACGCACGAACTCCCGCTCGTTTGGTAGCGCGCGGTGCGGGGTGCGCTGCGTGAAGCAGAGGACATCTCCTCGTTTCATCTCGATGGGAGTCCCTGAGAGTTTGCTCGAAAGCTCGGGCGTGAGACCAAGGAATCCACTCTCCGGATCGTCGTAATCCTCCTGGAGACCGTCGTGATGAAAGCGAGGCTGAACCTCGAGACAGCTCGAACTCTGGTCGACATCTTGAAGTGGGAACCAGAATGTCGGCACATGGATGAACTCGGCTTCCTTGAAGTACTGAGCATCCTGATGCCACGGCGTACTGGTCCATTTCTGATCGGGAAGTCGCGCCCGACCGTTGAACACACCATGGACGCTGATCTCGGAGGTCCCCAGCAGATCGGCGGCGATCCCAAGGAGCTCGGGTGATCTGAGCATTGTATACATGTCGGCTCCTACCAGATCACGGCGTGGACTCCGCGAATACTTGGGCTTTCCGGCACTCCTCCAGGCGTGAAGCATCCTCGTTTGGAACGGATCGCCACGGTGGTCATTCTCCAACAGCCCTTGGCTGATCCATTCGTCTATCACGGAGTCGGCCCAAGATCCAAGGACCTTCTCAGCAAGGAGCAATGTCTCCTCTGAAACAGCCTTGGGAATGTGAAGATAGCCCTCTTTCTCATAGAACGCGAGTTGATCGCTTGTGAGCGTATGCGACATAGCGCCTCCTGCACATGTATCGTACTATTGAATAATGTTGACTGGTATGGTCAGAAGGAACGATTGGTGGTCAAAACTGCATATCTGACCTCACTGCTGAGCAAGGACAAACCCAAGGTGATAGCAGCCGGGGTCGGCGAGCACGGCCCTGTCGACCCAACGCGATACTGGTATGAGTCCGCATGGTGTATTCATCTTTATCGCTACAATGCACGACTCGTCGCCGACGGTGTTCCCTACGATCTCTACGACGGAGCTATCACTATCATCCCGCCTGGAGTTGCATTCACATTTGAGTTCACCAGAGCGTCATCACGCCACCTGTTCGCAATCTTCGAACTGCCCACGGTCGGGCGCCTTGGCACTCCGCACGTCGTGGACGCGAGAATCAGCTTTGATGATCTGTGGAATCGGTTCATGGACGGAATCAGACGGCAAGGCGCGAATCAGGTTCGAAGAGACGTACGACTCTGGGACGTGTTCTTGGAAGTTGCAGATCTTGCCTCCGGTCCCGCCGACCGCGGGCATCCACTTGTGGCGAAGGCGCGCGAGTTGATCGAAG
>JANQQY010000258.1 GCA_028284845.1 Spirochaetales bacterium | reverse complement strand
ACAACCTTGGCGTGCTACCGCAACGCTCGCAAGACCAACGGATGCTGTCAACGCCGTAAGAATCTCGAAAGCGACGCAGCCCTGTCGTCGTGGTAGAGTCGATTGCGGGTAGCAGGAGTCCGCTATGGCGAGCAGCACCAATCAGCAATTCGACAGCGACTGCATCTTTTGCCGAGTGCTGCGTGGCGATCTGACGCCGGGGGTCATCGCCTATCGTGACGATGCGACCGCTGTCTTTCCGAGTCTCCGTCAGAGACCGCAGAACCGCGGTCACATGCTGGTTGTGCCCGTCTCACACGTCTCCAACATCTATGAGTTAGATCGCGAACTGGGAAGTGCACTCATCCAAACGGTTGCTGCCGTGGCACGTGCACTGAAGCTTGCCTTCTCTGCGCAAGGGATAGCCATCAAGCAACATAACGAAAAGCATGGTGGTCAGGATATCTTTCATGTGCACTTTCATGTCATCCCGTGCTACGCGAACGATGGCTTCTTTCGGGGAGACGAGAGATTCCCGCGAGGGATGCGCGAAGTGCCAATCGAGAACCGACGTGATCAAGCTCGATTGGTCGGTGCGACAATACTCGATGACAAGGCGTTTACTCGACAACCGTAGGGAGGCGTCGACGCTTGTGGAACTCAATGATTGGGTCATAATCGAGCTTCTATGAGAGACCGGCCCCTCGTCTTGGTTACCGGCGCGAGCCGAATGAACGGAATCGGTGCCGCGATCGCCCTTGAGCTTGCGAAGAGCAACTGGAACATCGCCATCACTTATTGGACCGACTACGACAACTCTATGCCGTGGGGGAGTCGTGCGGGTGACGTAGACGAGCTACGTCGTCAATGCGAACAGCACGGCGCGAGCGTGGTATCTATTGAATCGGACCTATCGGATACAAAAGCACCTGAGTCCCTGTTTGACACGATCGAAGGAAAGACAGGATCAGTGTTGGCGTTGATTCTGTCTCACGCATACTCGGTTGATCGTTCGATCCTCACAGCTACCGTAGAAGAGTTCGACATGCATTTTGATGTCAACGTGAGGGCGTCGTGGCTGCTCATCAGAGAGTTTGCACGAAGGTTCCAGTTCAATGATCGTCCCGGACGGATCATTGCACTGACCAGTGACCACACTTCGTTCAACCTCCCGTATGGGGCATCCAAAGGTGCGTTGGATCGGATTGTCATAGCAGCCGCTGAAGAGCTGCGCGAGAAGAGGATTCTGGCAAACGCAATCAACCCTGGACCGAACGACACAGGATGGATGGACGACAGCTTCAAGGAGGTCGTCGCACAGAAGACCTATCAGGGCCGCGTGGGAAATCCCCAGGACACGGCAAACCTCGTTAGCTTCCTCTGTTCGAAGAAGGGTGAATGGATCAATGGGCAACTGCTCCACAGCAACGGCGGAGTTCGGTGGTAGGAGCCCAGCGGAATTGCCCTATCGTTCCGCATCGTTCTATGTGCGTTCACTCAGTTCGTCGAGAGTGAGCGAGAAACTCGGTACGAAGGTCTTCATGAAGTAGTCGACTTCCGGCAGACCGGTCGCTTCAACTGTGGTTCGCAAGGCTTCTTTGGCCAAGGTGAATTCGCGGTTACCCGCGGCTATCTCTTCAAGACACGTGATGTAGGCGCACAACTTGTCCGCTGCCTTAACCAACGACGCGTACTCGTCGGACTCCGTCACGCCAAGGAACTCCTCGTAGCTCCGGCGGAGTTCGGCAGGAAGCATTTCAAGCAGGGTGTTCTCGGCGGCCCGTTCGATGCTCTTGTAAGCTTCTCGGATTTCGTCGCTGTAGTATTTGACGGGCGTCGGCATGTCGCCCGTGATCACCTCGCTGGCGTCGTGGTACATCGCAAGGACGGCAGCGCGGTCCGGATTGAGTGTGCCACCGTAGAACTGGTTGCGGATCATCGCCAGCGCATGTGCGATCATGGCCACGCGAAGACTGTGCTCTTGAACGTTCTCGCCGTACGTCGTCCGCATGAGGCTCCAACGCTGAATCAGTTTCATCCGTGAGAGGTAGGCAAAGAAATGGCTCATTGAGACGTTGGAGTCTAAACGGGTTGCGGATAAGCGGCAACGCGAATCAGGACACTGCGTCTTTGGTACAGTGATACGGCATCGGCCCTGGCACATCGGAGGTCCAATGAAAATCACGATTCGTGGAGCAAAACCAGCAGACATCTTGTACCTCCGTGAAATGTTGTACGAAGCGGTCTACTGGCGAGCGATCGCCCAGGGGTCGGCGCCGTCATTCGACGATGGGATGGCGGCTCCCGGAGTGAGCGCCGCACTCTCCGACTGGGCCGGGCGATCCGGCGACACCGGGGTAATTGCGACCGACGGTTCAGTTCCCGTTGGAGCGTGCTGGTATCGATTTCACACCAAAGCGAACGCAATCAGAGGGTTCATCGACGAGGCAACGCCCGTCATCGTCATCGCGGTGAGTGTGTCATACCGGAAGCAAGGGATCGGATCGATGCTCCTTGATGCGCTCCTCCACGAAGCGAAGCGCCAGAAGCTCGAACGGGTGAGCCTTATGGTTTCTCAGAACAACAACGCGATCTACCTCTATAGGAAGCTCGGATTCGAGGAGCACGAGATCGTTGGAGACTCTCTCCTGATGGTGAGGACCGTGTAGACCGATGCTCTGGGCGCGTGCATACTCATCGCAAGGCCAACCACGCAAGGGAGGGCACCATGCACAATCTACCGCGGACGACTACTCGGCTTGCTTGATTCATTCGCTCTGACGGATACCTACTAGACGTCTCCCCACAGCAGTCGCGTAGTCCTCACCTCTATCAAAAGACAAAGGACTCATATGAAAAATCGACTGCGGACCATTGCGTCCGAGCATCGATCGGCATTCGTTGCCGGTGTTGTAGCGCAAGCGGTCCAGAACTACGTTGGACTGGCTGCCGTGGTGTTCTTCCAGCGAACGATCGACTCGCTGCACGGCGGAGATGGGATGTTTCGCTCAGCAGTGCTTGCCTACATCGGGTTCACGGCTGCTAACCACGTGCTCATCTACGTTCAAGGCTATCCTCAAGCGGTGTTTCGAGCAGGTTCATACCTGTCGGCCAAGCGTTTCGCTCTAAAGAAGCTCTCGACAATCGACTTCCGTCGGTTCACGAGCATCTCATCAGGAGCAGCGATGCAGATGGTCGAAGAAGGGGCACGTGCGGCGAGCTCGATATACAGCGACTTTTGGCATTTCGTACTAACAACTTCTCTTGCTTTACCAGGTCTTCTCTTTGTTATTCAGGCGTACGATGGGACCCTTTTCTTGGTCGTCTTGGTTGGGTATCTGGTACTGTTTGGGGTGGCTCAGCTCTTGATGAAAGCTTCGGAAGAAGCAATGAAACGGGTCGTTGTCCGTAAAGAGCAGGTCTCGCAACGAATCTCCGATGTGCTTCGTAACCTCGTCAATTTCCGAGTGCAGAGAAAGATGCCGACAGTGATCGCTGAGGCGCGACACCTCTCCGGGCAAGCCACACGTTCCGAAGGACGGATTCGGTTGGTGAACGAGTTGTTCTTCACCGGATTCGCCTTCCTCGTATTCGGTGCGGAGATCTTCGTGATCGTGCGCCATGTGTCATTGGTTGTGACTGGAGAATCGACGGTGGGAACACTCGTCGCGCTGGTGATGTTCGTGCGCATCGCCTTCGGCCCAGTTTCAGGCTTCTCATTCGCATTTGTGAAGTACAAGATGAATCTCGTACCGTGGGAGCGGCTGAGCGAGTTCCTTAACGAACCGGACGATCCTGGTCTGCTTCGAGAAACCAACCCGGATCTCGATCCAGAGAAGGACATCGTGTTCCGTTCCGTCGACTTCTCGTACGATGATCAGCGAGTTGTGCGATCACTCAATCTCGCGATTCAACACGGCAAAAGGACTGCGATCGTGGGCGCATCCGGCGGAGGGAAGACGACGATCGTCAGACTCCTCTTGGGACTGACAAAGCCTTCTTCCGGGCACATCAGAGTGGGAGGGGTCGACGTAGGAGACCTGTCTCTGAATGACTTTTACCAATCCGTCGCACTGGTCTCGCAGGACGCGCCGCTGATTGGCGGCACATTGCGCGAGAGCATCGGCGTGTCAGGCGAGGTTCCGGAAAGCGAACTGCGGCGTACATTGCAGGATGTTGGCTTGTCGCATCTTGTCGAGCGTCTGGACGATGAGATCGGCGAGCAAGGCGTATCGCTCTCGGCTGGTGAACGACAGCGAGTGGCCATGGTGCGTGTCATGCTATCTGAGGCGAGCATCGTCGTCTTGGACGAACCGACGTCAGCTCTGGACAGTTTGTCGGAGAGCGCAGTTGTCGAGGCTCTCCTCTCTCGGACGGTTGGACGGACGGTCGTCCTCATAACCCACAGACTGCAGCCGACGAGGCAGTGTGACCACATCGTCGTCCTGAAGGATGGCACAATCGCCGAGCAAGGAAGTTTCGAGGAGCTATCATTGGCGAGCGGAGAGTTCAGCCAGCTCTGGCGGGAGCAAACGAGACGATAGCTTGGGGGGATCGAACGCCAGGACCGGAACTCACTTCACCACAATGCGTCCGTCATATCTATTAAAATCATCAAGAAGCTCGAGGTAGCGGCTGGGCAGCTGTGGGTACTCCGAGGAATGGCAGAACTTGGCATCGATTGTCTCATCGGTTTCTCGGAGGAGGTCACCGGTCCATGTCCGAACGATGAAGGTGAGATTAAAGAGCTGATCGGTGTCTCCATACGCCGTTGGAGTTGAAAACCGTGGATGCGAGTAAACACCCATCAGCTCCGGCGACTGAACCTCGAGACCTGTCTCCTCTCGAACCTCGCGGATCAGGCATTCGGTGATGGTCTCGCCAAGCTCAATGCTGCCTGCAGGCATCGCCCACTGTTCATTGTCTCGTCGTTGGATGAAGAGTATGCGGTCGGATGCGTCAAGAACGATGGCCCGCGCTGCGATCGCGAACACTGTCATGTCTCCGACCTTGGCGCGTAGCTTGCCCAGGTATGAATCCTCATATGAACGTCCGCTCATCGCCTACCTCCACGGATGACCATCGTACCAGCACGTGATAGCGCTGGAAACGAGGAATCGATCATCACCCGGCAAACTGGACCCGTCGAATGCTATGATGGCGTCGCGCATCCATGGCCGCGGACCTCACAAGACGAGGGGGATTCAATGGAAGACTGGAAGAAAGACCGGATTGGAGCAGCCGAGCGTGGGGAGAACCCAACGGTGCTCGCACGAATGAAGAGTGGGTTCGCGGTGATAGGTGACTTTCAGTTTCTTCCCGGCTACTGCGTCTTGTTGAGCACATCACGATCCGAATCGTTGAACGCGCTTTCTGTCCAGGACCGAATGGACTACATGCTGGATATGACCATCATTGGGGACTCGATTATCGAAGTCTGCGATCCACTTCGGATCAACTACTCAACGCTGATGAATCAAGAGCATTTTCTGCATACGCACATAGAGGCACGATACTCGTGGGAGCCGCCGGAGAATCTGAGAAGGCCCACATTCTTCTATCCAAAGGAACAACGGTGGAACCCCGAGTGTGAGTTCTCGGAAGCGAAGCACGGCAAACTCAAGGCTGACCTTTCGTCGGCCATCCGGAGAGTGATGCAGAGGCTCTACTGATCTAGAACGTGAGCGCCACGAAGTCTTCAGGATAGTGGGCTTCGACGCTTTGGGCGGCGTTGCGAAATCCATTCATGCTTGCTTCCTTCATCGTGGCAACAACGATCCTGAGGAACTCGTCCATCCGCGGTTTGGTGAAGTATCGTGGCGTCCGAGTGCCCGATCGCGGATCAAACTGTTGTCGTTCAAGAACGGCATCTCGCCATCGACTGACCTCGTCCGTGGTCACGTAGTCACGCATGCCTCGGGGAGAGGCGGCCGCCAGCTGCGCAAGCGCTTGGTCTCTGCCCTGCATGTAGCGCGCAAGCTCTCGCTCCGCGACCAAGGCGTCGTCATACCATCTCCGACGCAACTCTTCATCTGACTCAGTACCACGGAGGGTTCTCCAGTACCACGCACCAATCAGATGCCACCAGAGATGATCAGCCAGCGCATGCGATATCCAGCCCCAGACGAATCCATACCCACCGGCATCGCGCTCGCGTTTCCAGAGATCATCGAGCCTGGCCATCCGAACTCCAATGCCCTCCGGCCGCTCCTTCGCAAGGTGGACAAAGCGTTTGAGTCGCGAGGTCCAGCCGTCTCTCATATGAATCGCATCCGGCGATATACATCCCAAGAACATCTCGTCGGCTTGGGTTTCGTCACCGAACTCAGCGAGGAGGCGTAATCCGATTTCCAGATGAACCGTCTGTCCTGGCACATGCTCTCCTAGTCATCCAATGGATGGACCGATTGGGCATGGTCGCAACAGATGACCACTCGACAACGCGTCGGCCCGAGTGTGAAGAATCGCACAAAGCGCCGTTCGGCGTCACGCAGTCCGCAACGGTGGCGTTACGATTCACGCATGAATGGACAGATTCGATCGGCCCGGTGGCCGGTCAGGCGGTGACAGGCGTAGCGTGGCCTCGCGACTCAAGGTAGCCACGGAGCATCGCAGGAAAATCGGTCTGGATGATCCTGAATCCCATCTCCAGGAGCCGACCCCAACCCAGGTCCGGGTTCTCAAGGAGGGAGGTTACGTCGTCAAACGAGTCAGCGAGGATGTTCACCTCATTCAGCTGAATCGCATTCGCCCAGAGGAGCAGATCCATATCGAGCACCCGTTGAAGATTCTCCTGGACAACCACATCATCGTCTTGAGAGGCAAAGACGATTTCGACACCAAGGAAATTCAGATCATGCTGAAGGGCACGAGAGAGATCCGGAATCGATCGGCAAATGGGGATGAACATATAGTCGGGTGCGACATCCGCAAGAACGTGAAGAACTCCGTCTATGGAGGGTCCCTTGAGGATGATCTGGTCGGCCATCTCATGCCTATCCACAACTTGTACGATCTTGGCCCAATGATTCCATCCGCGATCGATATTGATCAGTACATCGCCCTTGAGTTCTTCAAGAACATCGTCGAGCTTCTCAACCTGTTGATCCGTTCGTGATCCAATGGCGTTGAAGTAGCGCAGTTCCGCTACTTGGGCAGAGCTAAGCGTCTGGATGTTCTCCTTGATACCGAACGAGGTCAGTTCAGCCCCATCGTGATAGACGAACAGCTCCCCATCGCTGGTCACTGAGACGTCCAGTTCCAGGATGTCAGCGCCTTGACGTTGGGCTGCCCGGAACGCTCTGACGGTGTTCTGCACAATGTTCCCGGCAGCCGAGCCACGGTGTGAGGCAATCAAGACCTGATCCCTTTCCACAATCCCGCGAACCAGCGCCTGGGTTCGTTGCCTAAGGCTCGGAGTCATGCACGACGGTCCTCAACCTTGGCGGTGAGTTCGACATGGGACCGGAACGCCGCTGCATAGAACGCCGGTCGAGAAAGCGAGTACCGCTCGGGGGGAGTCTCATAGACGAGTGGTAGTGTGGCGGGTGATGCCGCGATCATGTCGGCAACCTCATCCCAACGAATGGTAGCATCCCCCGGCAGCAGGTGGTCATCTGTCGCTCCAAAATTGTCATGGAGATGGGTGACCACGAGCCGCGGCACGAATGGTCTGAGGAAACTCAGGCTCCGGTTGTCAACGACATGCGCGTGGCCGACATCGAAGCACCACCCCACGAAATCAGCAGGATATCGCTCGAAGAGATGATCAAACAGAGCTGTGATCAAGTCGGCTCGATCCATGAGGTTCTCAACGGCTATCGTGACTCCCTTCTCTTCGGCGAACGGCCTGACATCATCAAATGACCGGCACACCTGCGCCAGGAACGCCTCTCGCGGTCCCATTTGATCAAAGTCAGGAGGAAGCGTCACATGTAGGACAACACTGTCAGTTCCCAACCGATGAGCTAGCTCAATACGATTGATGAGCAGATCGACTCCCGCCCGGCGCCTCCACTCCACGTTCGATGTGAAATCCTTGCGCCTGTCGATATGCGGCGACTTCTTCTCGGACACGTAGTGAAGCCCGTGCGCAGCATGAAGCGACTTGGCCTTGAGCTCCGCATTCTCGAAGAGCTCGGCGATATGTTCAATCTCTGACGGCGCGTAGACGTAGCTACTACCGGCATCAGGGTTCCAGTGGACATGGGTGAACCCGGCGTCGCGAATCATACGCAGCGAGTCTGCAATCCCCGCGTCGTACCATTCGGGATGGTTCGGTTCGTACCAGATCGTCATTGCATGCATAGCATCTCCTTGTTGATTCATGGCACGCGACTGAGGCGGGCTTGGACGAGCGCGCTTCGATCGCCGCGAGCTTTACCTCGGCCGTCCCGGACCTTGAGCAGCACCCCGTAGACGAGATAGACCGTCACGCCGGCGATGGCCATGAGGACTGTTGAGTAGACGTAGATCAGTGCCTGGGTATCACCGTCGGCCCGAATGTTGGTGAAGCGTCGGATCATCAATCCAAGCGGCTCTCTTAATGGATGTGACAGGAAGACCGTTAGGTTGTAGTCGGCGAGGAGCGAGTTGAACGACAGGACCGCGAGCGCTATGACGGTAGGAAACACAAGCGGGAGGGTAATGCGACGAAAGATGTAGAACCCTCGCGCGCCAAGGGCTCTCGCGGCCAACTCGTACTCGCTATCGATCGACTGGTAGGAGGCCTTCAACAGTCGCGACGTCATGGGAATCTTTGAAACGATGTAGGCCATCACAAGTATGGCGACCGTCCCGATGAGCACTCGGTTTCCCATGATGAGCCGCGGGGTGTCATAAGCGCTCAGGAGCCCCAGAGCAATGATCAGCGAGGGAATCATCCATGGGATCAGAAAGGAGTACTCAACGATCTTGGTGAAGGGATTGTCGAATCGATGCTGGAGGTGAACCCCCATCAGGACAACGACGACGACCCCGAGGGAGGCAAGCGCGGAGAAGTTGATGCTGTTGAAGAACGGCTCAATCCTGTCGCGGTCGCTAAATACGTTGATGTAGTTCTGGAGCGTGAGGTCGGAAAGGCTAAATCGCACCTCAAAGATCGCCGTCGCATTGGTGAACGAGAAAAGCACGATCACGATGACCGGCAGGACGTAGATTGCGAAGAGTAGATAGGCCATCACGTGCACGAGAGCGTTGAGGACCTTGTTGTCGATCTTCTGCTTCACATACTCAGCCTTGGTCTTTGAGATTGAGAAATAGGTTCCGCCGCGCTGAAGCCTCGCGAACACCGTCAGCAGGACCACCGTGGCAAGCCCAAGGATAAACGAGAGAATGATCGCGAGACCGCGCGATCCGGGGATTGAGTTCAGCTGAAGCACCAACGGTGCGATGGTTTGAAAATCTCTTCCGCCCAATAGAAGCGGCGCGGAGAACGCACCAAGACCGGTCAGGAATTGCAGGATGGTCACGGCGTAGATCGTAGGCATCACGATGGGAAGAACGACTCTCCGAATGATGTAAAACGGCTTCGCACCCATGTTCTTCGCTGCTTCGATCGTGAAATTGTCAATTGATCTCACAGCATTCGTTAGGAACATCATGTGGGAGGTCGTGGTCGCAACGGTCATGACAAAGAGAACGGGCCAGAAGCCCTGAAACCACTGCTGGTTCATCTCCGGGAAGAGGTTGGTCAGAAGACGTGTGACCACGCCGGTTTGACCGTAAAGCATGAGGTACCCGGAGACAAGGATGATTCCACCGTAGACGAAGGTGGTCATGTACCCAACTTTCAGAAGCTTCGCCCCTTTGATGTCGAAGTATTCGGAGACGAGAACGATAAAGATCCCAACGATGTTGGTCGTAATCGACAGAGCTATCGCGAGGACAAAACTGTTTCGGAGTCCACGCATCGCGATTGGCGAATCGATGAGCTTTCGAATCATCCCCTCAGATGCGTCGTCTCCAAAGAAGCTGAGCACAATGAAGTTCACATTGGGAAAGACCAAGAATGCGGCAATGAACCAGACCAGAAACAGTCCGATGAATACCGCCGAAGGATTCTTCCTCAGTGATGCAAGAATGGAAGCGGGGCTCATCGCAGCCTTCATAGGTGAAAGAAGTCCTTCTCGTTCACAAAGATGTCGAGGCGATCGTTGACCGCGTGCATCTCGCTCTCGTGTAGCGTCGCGCTTCGAATCTCGTGTCCGCCGCCGGTGACAAAGGTGTACTTCACGAAGAATCCGTGGAAGTCGATATCGACGACGGTCACAGGGACCTTGATCATTCCACTCCTCTCTTCGGTTTTTACGTTGTTCAGTCGAATGAAGCTCACTCCCAGTTCGCCAGAAGCTGCCTCTATACCAAAGACATCGTGGAGACTCTCTGTTGCATACTGGTTGATGTCGCCAATGAAGTTGGCCACAAACGGTGTAGCAGGACGACGAAAGATCTCCTCGGGCGATCCCACTTGCTCGAGCACACCGTGATCGAACACGGCAATCCTATCCGACAGCGTAAGTGCCTCTTCCTGATCGTGCGTAACGTAGATCGTCGTTATCCCAAATCGCTTTTGGAGTTTCTTGAGTTCGAGTCGAAGCTGGCCGCGAAGCTTTGCATCCAAATTCGATAGCGGCTCATCAAGGCAGAGAATATCCGGCTTCAATATCAGTGCGCGCGCTATCGCAACGCGTTGCTGTTGCCCACCCGAGAGCTCGGACGCCTTTCGGTAGAGCTGCTCCCTACTGAGATCGACCATCTTCGCCATCTCAAGGACCATCTCCTCAATCTCATTCGGTGAGAGTCGCTGGACGCGTAGCCCGAAGGCAATGTTCTCAAAGACATTCATCGTTGGGAAGATGGCATAGGACTGGAACACGATCCCTACGCCCCTCTTCTCCACGGAGACGTCAGTAACGTCTCTCTCCTTGATGTATATCTGACCCTGGGAAGGCTCGATGAAGCCGGTAATCATCCGCAGCAAGCTGGTCTTCCCGCATCCTGATGGACCAAGAAGCGTGAAGAACTCCCCTTCGCGAATGTGAAGATCCAATTCGTGCATTGCAACGAAATCGCCGTACTTGATCTCCGTGCCCTTCAGATCAATCATCCTGCCCCCTGACTCTGGATCGCAGATGAGCACAGCACGCCTTCGCGACTGTGCCCATCACGATCGTAGTTCGAGTTCTATTGCCCGAACTCGAGAGCGATCTTCTCGCGCCAGGTGTCGAGATTCTCGTAGATGAACTGCCAGTCGAGGTCTTGGACTTCCAGTCGCTCGGTGAGCTCTTGTGTGGCTCCCCCAATCTCTCGAAGCGCTTCGACGTTCGCGGGTGCCTGACCGGTCGCGCCACCCCAGGCTACTTGGACCTCCGCGGATCCCCACCAGTCAACGAACTGCTTTGCGTACTCCATTTTGAGTTCTTTGCCCGTATCAACAACGCCGATCACCGCCGGGAAGAATGGGGTCCCAACCGGTGGCTCCATGACCTGAAGATCGATCCCCTTGTCGCGCGAAACCTGAACAACACCGCCGCCCCAGATTGAGCCACCGTACGATTCACCGCGAAGTCCTTCGCGCCAGTCCGAGGGCGCCGGGTTCTGAGCATTGGCATAGATGCCCTCTACGAGATCCCAGCCCTCTTGGGAAACACCCAGTTCGCCGTTCGCGTCGCGATAGCGAATGAGCATTGAAGAAACGAGCATGCCGCCGGTCGTGCCGCCGCTGCCCCAGAAGTAGTAGGTATCCTTGTACATAGGATCGACGAGATCCGTCCAATCGCTTGGAGCCGCGAGGTCGGTGCCGGGTCCCATGAACTCTGCATTGTAGGTGAAGTGGACGGTATCAAGCGCCCAGGGCCAGTATTTGTTGTCAGGACCAACAAAGACTTCGTCTACATCATCCGCCCAGGCGGGGACGTAGGTCGCAAGGATATCGTTCTCTACGAGAGCCAGACTCTCAACGTGGCTACCGCCAAGAACGACATCGGCGAGCGGCGAGTTTCGTTCCGCGATCAGACGGTCTTTCATCTCGTTGCCGCCCGACTGAACCGTGATAATGTCAAAGGGGAAGTCTGCACCCTCAACGAGCTCGGCGAAGATCTCTTCACGACCGCCAAGCTGGTTGGAGTAGACGATGAGCTCAGCGCGCACTCCCTCGCCGGTCTCCTCGGCGTCGCCCGCCGCAAAGAGCCCGGAAACAACGATCGTGATCAACACGACCAGCATGAATCCCTTCGTAAGTATCGTTTGCATCGATACCCTCCTGTTTCATAGTTAGGCCTAAGGTATCGTGTCAAATGTTGGGATCTTGTTTGTTTTGTGTTGTTTTACGGTCATTTTTTGATGAATACAGACACCGCATTGTTGCATTTGTGTTGCTATTGAGGGATCGAGACGAGTAGGGTGTCGTGTGGCGAGATTGACTCACGACATGCCAATTCTCTTGCCGTCGTGTTTCGGTAGTGTTAGTGTGCGCGGATCGTGAGGGAGATGATGAGCGCAGATGAGCGACGCGATGCAATACGAATGGTGCTGATGGAGCGCGGAAACGTTCGGGTCGCGGAGCTCGCGCGGAGGTACGGGGTCACCATGCAGACCATCCGCCGTGACCTCAGCGAACTGGCAGAGAGCGACGGAATCGTGAAGGAGCACGGAAGGGCTATCCGTGCGACAAGCCACCAATTTGAGAGCGCAGACTTCGCCGATCGCCTTGGTGTAAATGCGGACCTCAAAGCCGCGGTCGGGAGACGTGCTGCTGCGCTCGTCTCTGACCAGGATGCGATCGCGTTTGATAGTACGACAACGGCGTTTGCCACCTCCAGGGAGCTTCGCGGGCGGCGGAACCTCGTCGTCTTTCTCAACAACGTTCAGTCCCTGAACGATCTCATGGGCAAGATTCACTCTGGGCTCTTGGATGCCCGCATTGTGTTCTTGGGCGGCGAGATCCTGATCCACGAAATGTCGAGCTTTGGGCAGACAACCGAGACGCCTCTAGACAAGTACTACTTTGACAAGGTGTTTATTGGAACGGGGGGCGTGAGCATCCACGATGGGCTCACCGCGTATGGCGTTGCCGCGGGAAGGTACGCCGCGGAACTTGCGAAGCGAGCGGACGAGGTGATTCTCGTCGCAGATGCAAGCAAGATTTCAACTCGAACGCTCTACAGATTCGGCACGCTCGAGCAGGTCGACACTATCGTCACAACCACTGATCCTCCAAGCGCGGAATGGGTCGACTTCATTGGAGAGAATCGAATCGAGTGGATTAACGCTCTCGCCGAGCCGTCGCACGACTGACCCGATCCCCCTGCTACAATTTGAGTCTCCGGTCTTTTGCTCACATGATCGCGTCAACAAGCTTGCGCCGGTGCTCAATCATCGTTGCTGCTGATCGGGTACGCCAGGCAATCGCCCACATCGTCTCCTCGTCAGACGCTCCGATCGCCCCGTCAGGGCGAACTCCCGCGAACTCCGCTTCCCCGGCGGCAGCAACGGTCGCCACCTCAATCATGTACTGGATGAGTTTTGCTCGATCTGCAACCGGTAGCTCATACCCATCGACCATTGCTCTCAACGTTCCCAACCGCGATTCGACTGGTGGTAAGCGCTCGATCTCTGAGACGACCGGATCATGAAACTTCGCATTGAGCCAGCAGAGCTGCGCCAGCTCGACGACGGGGTCTACCGGACCCGCGTACTCCCAGTCAAAGAAGCCATGCGGACGCCCATTGACCGTCACAACGTTCCATGGGCCAAGGTCACAATGCCCTATCAGCCGGTTGGAGTCGCCCAACGTTCGGCCCGACCACGACTGCCAGACTGCACCCTGGGGAACAACATATTCGCGCATCGTCTCGTGCAGCCGTCGAAGCAGTGATCCAAGTTCCTTTGCGTTCGCATCTGACCACGATCCTCGATCCTGAATCGCTCCAGCGAGATAGGTAACCGTCTCAATACCATCCGCATCGACTCCCTCGCCAACGACACGTGGTGCCGGGAATCCGGAGATCTCCAAGTGACGCAGAACCCCGTGGACCGATTCAGTCCACGGTCGACTGTTCCGCTTGACGACTCCGTTGTCGACGCGCAGGCGCGCGGATTTGCTTTCCGCATCCTGCTCATCGACAGGCGACGTGCGCATGAACCTGAGAAGCTTCTCCTTGCATGTCGGAAACCACTCACGATCATGGAGGTCGTGTTCATCGATCCAAGCCAACTCGGCGATCTCGTGATTCAGGTGAATCTCGCCGTCAAGGACGCCTGTGTGGATGAAGTTGACGTAGGTCGTGTCTGTACCGCGAGCAACGTTCGCGTCGATGAGTAAGAGGTGGGCGATTTCGCAGCCAAGCTCCTCGTGAATCTCGCGGCGAATACACTCTTCCGGCGATTCACCAGGATGCGCACCGTCGCCGATCGTCTCCCAGCGCCCCGGGAACGATAACTTGGTATCGCTCCGCCTCGCCACCAGAACGCGACCGTCCTTGTCGGTAGGGATCAGAGTGCACGAGAGTTCAACGTTTGGCCTCACCTGTTACCTCCGCCGCAATCGTCCACCGTTCGCAGAGCTGACGTCAACCCGAGTCACCGACCCCGTCCACAAAAGCGCCCCTCAAGAGTGGCGATGACGTCAGACAGGCTCATTGATAGAGAGAGAATCCGGGAGTAGGGTTGCGCAAGAATGGCCCAGGCTGGATGGAAGGAGTTCCCTGAACCGTATGACGGCTCACGTCAACACCGTGACTTCTGGGTGTCGTGGGAGTACTCGGTACGTAACCAGGAACTGCCGGCGGACGAGCTTGCCTGGTACCTGCGTCACGCACGACGCTATGGAGGAACCGTGCTTGAGCTGGGCTGCGGTTCGGGCCGTGTGCTGACGGCTATGGTAAAGCGGGGGGTGATCGTCGACGGAGTCGATATCTCGCAATCGATGATCAACGCAACCCGTTCATCCCTTGCGGAGATAGGGTTCTCGAACTCCGTCGGGCTACACACTGGGGACATGGCGACGTTCGAGTTCCCGCGAGAGTACGCGTCGGTTCAGATACCGTACAACTCAATTCAGTACTTGGGTACGGTCGAGCGTATCTCAGACGCGTTGTCTCATTGGTATAGAGAGATGAATGTCGGTTCGACTCTTCTGTTTATGACCTACCACAGGAAGGAGTCGTGGTACTCACAGGGTCGACGGCGACACTACAAGAAGGATCCGGTACGGCATGCTGGCGCTGGAATTTCGGTTACGCACGAGGTGGAGGAGTGTCTCGTTGGAACCTCCACCGTCCACCGAACGATCACTCGTTCGATCGTTGACGATACCGGCATCAAAGATTCGTGGACCGAAGAGTCGGTCGTTCCGTTGCTCTCTGCTGAGGGGTACGGTGAACTCGTCCGAGCGGCCGGGTTTGTGGTGAACACGTTCTGTGACTACAGCGAAGAAAGGACGTGGGACGGAGGGCCGATGGCGTGTCACGTTGCGCGTAAGGGTACGTCGGTGGGAGCGTAATGAGTATTGAGTCGATCATCGAAGCGTCATTGCAACTCGTTCTGGACAACGATCGGAATGGAGGAATCCGATCGGTCTACGTCGGCGGCACCCTGCTCGCGGAAGACCGAAGGCCGGACAGCGACATCGACTACATCGCCATCGCGGACGATCAGTTCCAGGAGGCTGATGAGAAAGCGATCAATCGAGTTCTCGCGGCGCAGCGCGACGCGTGGAACATGGATGTCAAACTACGATCCCTCTACTACTCGGAGCTCGCAGGCGGCCCTCAGCGCGGCTTCATCACAACGCTCATCCCGGCGAAGATGTGGCTCAAACGGATTCCCTCCTTTCCGCTTGTGTGGGGCAACGCCCTTCGGATAGAGGAGACAATCGGACCGTATACAAGTACGGAAGAGGTCCGAGTGCAATCAACTATCATCAGGTCCTACATCGACAGATGGCGGGCTGATCCGGAATCGTTCACGTACGAATGGATCCCCAAGGCTGTTCTCTACTTGTCCGCCGTGGAGTCCGAAGCTCGATTCCACAACGACTTCACTACCTCGTTTCGTCAGCTTGAACGGCAACTCGCCAGTCGCGAAGATCACATTGTTCACGCGGCACTCAGACATCGGGGGCAATACCAGGAGATGGGTCATGCGCTCAGGGAAGAATTCGTTCGCAGCGTTGAGAAATATCTGATCGAGATCCAGGCGGCGAGTAGAGCATGGCAATAGCACGGTAGGTATCTGCATATGAACTCGACCAGATCAGGCAAGCTCTGGAACCGCGACTTCTTTCTGCTGTGGCAAGGGCACTTTGTGTCGTCGGTGGGGACGGTCATCTACGGAATCGCGGTTAGTTTTTTTGTTCTTGAGGAGACCGGCTCGACTGCGCTCATGGGGATTGTCGGGGCATCCGTGTACATTCCGCGAGCGATCGTTTCGCCGTACGCCGGAGCCGTGATCGATCGTGTGAGAAAGAAACGGGTTCTTGTTGCCTGCGACACTCTCGCCGCGATCCTCCTCATCTCGGCCGCGATCATCGCAATCAGAGGAGAGTTGCGGCCAGCTACCCTGACGGTGATCGGCCTTGCGCTCGGCACCATTCAGGCCTTCTTTAGACCCGCAACACAGGCGCTCCTCCCCAGGATCGTCAACGAGGACAACCTCACACGCGCCAATGCAGCCTATTCGACTGTCTCGTCCGGCTCGGACGTCATCGGGAGGTTCGCCGGTGGGTACCTCTTTGGTCTTCTTGGGAGCGCTGTCGTCATCCTCGTCAATGGCGTCACATTCCTCTTCTCCGCTCTCACGGAACTCTTCATACGTGAGCCGATTGACGCCAAGAGGGGAGATCCGGACTCGCAACGTCGATCCGTCTGGAATGACATCTTTCAAGGCTTCAAACTCCTCGGTCGGATCCCGGGCCTTCGATCGATCACCGCTGCGGTTGCGTTTCTGAACTTCTGCGGATTTATGATCGTCACGCTCTACGTCCCGCTTTTCTACAACAGAACAGGCTTGGGACCTCCGGCATACGGAGTTGCCATGGCGATGAGCACACTCGGGGGTCTTCTTGGATCGGTACTCTTTGCGTCTGTGCGAATCCCGGCATCACGAAGGGCCGCCTTCTTCATCGTTCCCGGCGTGGTGAGTAATCTGCTGATCGTGGCATTTCCCTATCTTCCCACCCTCTTCATGATGAGCACACTCATCCTTGTTGCCGGATTCGTCGCTACACCAATCAACGTCGTTCTCAGCACGGCACTGCAGCTATCCGTGCCACGCGAATATCATGGGCGCGTGTTCTCAATCGTCGGAATGATTGGCGGAATCCTCGTGCCTCTGGCAATGGTGGTGGGCGGCGCGCTCGCTGAAAGACTCCCCGCAGAGATTCTCATCCCGGCAAATGCAATGGTATTGGCGATCGTCTTTGGAGCGATGGCTCTTTCTCGTCGCTCGCGAGAATTTCTCGAAACTGCGGTGCGCGAGTAGTGCACTGGCCAGGCGTTTCAGGCGTGGGCGAGAGGACATCGAGCTCGCGATGCTGTGCCCCGTGGAGCAACGTGCGACCAGATCGCCGCAAACATCAGGGCGAGCCAAACAACGCCGTGATAGTCTCCTCAAGGACCGCTCGGTCCCGAGCACATGCGAACGGCGCCCTCTTGGAATTGATCGTCTCAGGAGTGATGGAGTCATTCGGCGTCACATCAGAGGCGGGGAGCCTCCAATCGCCACCGACCTCGCAAAGGACAATCACAGCCGCGGCATAATCCCACACCATCAGGGCGCTTGAGAGATAGATATCAAGCGTGTCACTCGCTAATCGACAGATGGCGAGCGCCGCGCTCCCGAGTGATCGTGTAGCCCGAAACGTCGTTACGAATGCTTGGCGCGATCCTCCATATCGACGTGCAAACTCCTCCGCGGCATTGAGACTGGTTTCAAGTACGCACTCATTGAGGGGTCGGTATCCGGTCGTCGCTCCGGATCCAAGCATCGGCAGTCGCACGCCGTTGAGCCACGCTCCCTCACCATGGATGCCGAGGTAGAGTTCGTCCGCCATCACGTCATAGACGATTCCGAGTACCGGCTTGTCGCCCCTGTAGTGAGCAACACTCACCGCGAAGTTGTCACGACATGTGACGAAGTTCGTCGTGCCGTCGATGGGGTCGATGATCCAGTAGTCTTGATCAGATCCGATCTCCGGGTGATCCTGCTCCTCCGTGATGAAGCCGTGACCCGGGTGGCGCTCTCGGATCGACGTCGTAAGATAGCGGTCAACAGCAACATCATGGATGGTCACCAGATCCTTGATGTCGCCTCCCTTGAGCTCGATGTCTGCCTCTTCCGCCACCGCGGCACGAGCCATGGCTCCCGCCTCACGCACCAGGCTGACCGCCCAGGCAACCTCAGCATGAGCAGGGGTGGTGAGCGTCTCAAAGGCGCCGGCCGGTGCGCAGATATCCCCCATCGCATGATCGCTGCCGTACTCTCCATGGTCGTCGCTACCGCCGGTCATGATGAGTTCGTAGCGCGTCGCCAGCTCACGGGTTCGTGACTGGTCATCCGGAGAGTGATCCCCGTGGTAGAGTTCGATGCCTCCAAGCCCGGCATCCACCAAGTCGGGAACGATCTCCCAGGAATCGAGCTGCCCCGGATGGGCCAGCACGGCTATTCCTCCGTCGGCGCGGATCGCCGCCACGGCATCCCGAGCGTCGACGTACTCGATGTCGTGCGCGGCAATCCCATCGCCCTTGAACAGCTGGCGGTAGAGGTCAGAGTAGATGGAATCGGTGTACCCGGAGTCGATAAGGGCGAGCATGATGTGCTGTTTGTAGAGCACAGGCTCCGGATGACTCGTCGGGTCAAAATTCGGACCGCGGGCATGAGCCCGAACTTGATCCAGATTGATGTCATATCCGGCGCGCGAGATCTGCTCCGCCTGTCGGTGTGTGTTTGCGTCCCGAGCTTCTCGGATCGGTCGGCAGATCGCTTCTATGTTTGTGGCAGGCATCCGGTAGTTGTAGCCAAGAATGTGCACCTTTCGTCCGCGGTCGAAGTCAAACGCGGAGATCTCGACACCCGGGAGAACGGTAACGCCCATCCGCAGCCCTATCGACACGGCCGCTGCGGTTCCCGCAGTGGTATCGTGATCAACGAAGCTTACGAACCCAAGGCCGCGACTCTTCGCCGCGACGATAGCCTCACGCGGCCAGAGAGATCCATCCGAGTAGCGGGTGTGAATGTGTAAATCGCCAATCACGGTTACTCCGATTCGACCTACGAGAGAAATCCGGCCTGCATGTTGTACTCGCGGTCGCAGAGGCCGCCCATGAACTCGATGTCGTGGAATATGCCGAGCATCGTCGTCCCCTCGGTCTTTAGTCGCTCGATGAGTTCACGGACACGCGTCTTCGAGTGCACATCAAGACTCGCCGTGGGCTCATCGAGAAGGAGCAGGCGCGGATGCTTCACCATCGCGCGCGCGATGTTCAGTCGAAGCTTCTCGCCGCCGGAGAAGGTGTTGGGGTAGGAGTCCCAGAGACTCTCGTCCAATTCAAAGTGGGCGAGCATCTCTCGTGCCCGTGATTGAGCGGTTGCGTGGTCCTGCCCGATCTCAAGCACAGCCTGCTCAACGATCTCGCGAGCCGTCGTTCGAGGAACGACATTCAGAAACTGGCTGACGTAGCCAATCTCGAGTTTGCGAAGCTGCAGCATCACACGCTCGTTGCAGCTGGCAAGGTTGAGCAAGCCGAGGTCCCTCGAGTCGTACATGATCGTTCCGTTCTGGGGCACATATGAGCGGTAGATGAGCTTCAAGATGGTCGACTTTCCGCTCCCGCTCCTGCCGGTGATTCCAACAAAGGCGCCGTGTTCAATAGTCAGAGAGATGTTGCGGCAGCCGGTGATGGTCTTGTCGAACTGGTGGATCGTGAACTCTTTCGTTACGTCCCGAACTTCAAGTACGGCGTTCATGAGACATTCTCCTCTGACCGGCTGGGATCGTACTTCTGCACAAAGTCCAAGGTTGAGCCGCAGAAGTCCTCCATCCGATCACGAAGCGCATCGTGATCCCACTCCCACCAGGCGATTCGCTTCAGAGCATCGATCGTTTCTGACTCAAACCGATATCGGATGACCCGTGCCGGCACTCCAACGACAACGCCGTAGTCAGGCACATCCTTGGTGACCACTGCGCCGGCGCCAACGACCGCTCCGGTACCGATGGTTACGCTCGGCATGATAATCGCCCCGTGCCCAATCCACGTGTCGTGTCCGACCCTCGTGATCTGCTTCGCTCTCCAAGCGAAGAACTCTTCATCGTCGTGATCATCGAGTTGGTACATCTTCCTCCGATAGGTGAAGTGATGCAGTGTGGGACGATCAAGTGGATGCATGGTGGGTCCGATGCGTACCTGGGCGGCGATATTGGAGAACTTGCCGATCACTACGTTCTGAAAGAAACAGAGGGGGCCGCAATACGAGTACGCCCCAATCTCGACATTCTCCATGTAACTGGTTTCGCCAATCTCTGTGTACGGCCCAAAGTGCGAGTTCCGCATCTGCACCGGGGTATGCACCGTTGGACTCTTTGAGAGCGTCTTCATTTGTTATCTCCTGTAGTTGGTCGTCAGGACATGAGCGCCGTCTACGAACGCGTGCATTACCGTCGGCGTGCCGTCAGCCAGTTCGCGGACCACAAGCACATCGGCACGTTTGCCCTCCTCAAGGCTGCCAATCTCCGCATCCATGAGCACCGCCTTCGCCGGGTTGATTGTGATAAGCCGGACGAGATCGACGAGCGGCAGATCGTGGTTTCTGTGCATCCAAAAGACCGAATGAATCAAGGCTGCAGGAAAATAGTCACTGCACAGAATGTCCACGGAACCATCAAGGACGGCCTCGGCAGCGCTGAGGTTGCCCGAATGCGATCCGCCAAGAAGAATGTTCGGCGCGCCGGCGACGGTGTGGAGACCCTTCTTGCGAGCGGCGCGCGCAACATCCAGGGTGATCGGAAACTCACTGATGGAGGATCCCCAGCCCTTCACCAAGTCAAGCTTCTCGATCGTGTCATCGTCGTGACTGGCAACGGCAATGCCGTGTGAGATGGCGTATCGGGCGAGCTCTGCGATCGAATCAATCGTCAGTTTCTCACGTGCCTGACTTCGTTGGATGACCGCTTCCGCCTCGCTGTCACTGATGTTGCGGTACGACTTCACCGTCTTGGTAAACATCTCAAGATCGCGATACTGGCCCTGTCCCGGTGTGTGATCCATAAACGAGAGCAGATGGACCCGATCCTCGTCGATGTATTCCATCAACTCCGCAACCCGATCCACATTGTCAATCTCAAATCGGGCGTGGAACCGGTGTCGAATCAGGTGATCCGTGTTGTGAGTCTCATCAATCAACTCGATGAGTTTCCGGACGTTCTCTTTCGTGCGAATCGGATTGGGCATGAAGTCGGTATTGCTGTAGATCGCGAGCGAATGGAACATTGTCGTGATGCCGTGAGTCACAAGCTCACGATCCGCCTCGCGAAGTGCCAAACGAAAGTCCATGACCGACTGCGGTCGGGGAGCGGCCATGTGCTCGATGTAGTCCGCGTGGATGTCGATGATTCCCGGAATCACATAGCCGCCGGAGGCATCAACGATCGAATCATGATCGTCGATCGGAACGGATCCGGTTGGCCGGATGGCGACGATATCTGTACCGTCGATAACAAGGTCGTGATCCGTGAGTATCGCTGATTCGGTAATGACCTTTCCGTTCGTTATGATGGCCAGGGGTTCCTCCTAGAGAAGTGAGTAGACCAGTTCCTGCGTGTACGCGTGCTGGGGGTCTTCCATGATCTGATCGGTAAGGCCGCGCTCCACGATCGTCCCGTTCAACATCACGATCGTCCGGTCTGCAAGCATTCGAACGACGGCCAGATCATGCGAGACGAGGAGCATGCTTATCTCGAAGTCGCGGCGGATCTGCTTGATGAGGTCGAGGACCTTCGCCTGAACTGAGAGGTCGAGACCCGTGGTTACCTCATCCAAGAGGAGTACAGGCGGGTTGTTCGAGAGAGCCTTGGCGATCTGGACACGCTGCTGCATGCCGCCGGAGAAGTTCGCCGGAGCCTCCTTCATTCGGAACGTTGGGATGTTCACATGTTCAAGGAGATTGCGCGCGCGGTCCTCCATGTCTCCCACCGTCCGATTGCCCGCAGCGATCAGCTTCTCGGCGATGTTCGCGAGCGACGAGAAGCGCATCCTGAGTCCATGCACCGGGTTCTGATAGACCTTGCCAAGCACGTGGTTCCGAATGTGCCGTCGTCGCTGCCCGGACACCGAGAAGATGTTCGTCTGACCCTCCTCGAAATCGCGGACAAAGACCTCCCCGCTCGTTGGTTCGAGATCGTAGTAGAGGCAGTTCAGGATCGTGGACTTGCCACTCCCGCTCTCGCCCACGATCCCCAGGACCTCGCCGCGATAGAGGTCAAACGAGACCGATCGCAGAGCGTAGACGGTCCCGCACTTGGGGCAGAAGTTTCGCTCAAGAACCGATGGATCGACCGACCGGCACAGATCACACCTGTCGCCGAATTGCTTGCTCAACTTGTTCGTTCTGAGGACCCAATCCTCTCCGGGAGCACGAGCATCGCTCATACACCATCCTCCGCGTTCATAAGTGACAGGCAGTGCGCGGTGTCATTGCATTGGTAAAAGGTCTCGCCTGTCTCGTTGTCCTGGAGCTCATCGAAGTAGACGCCTGTGGCACCGCAGAGTCGGCAGCATCGGCCCTCCACCGACTCGATCTCGAACGGATGATCCTTGAAATCGAGAGAGACCACCCGTGTGTGGGGCGGTACCGCGTAGATCTTCTTCTCGCGACCCGCTCCCAGCAGGATCAATGCATCTGACGAGTCCATCTTGGGGTTGTCAAAGCGAGGAATGGGGCTTGGCGCCATGACGTAGCGGTCGTTCACCATCACCGGATGATCGGCGCCGGTGCTCACCCGTCCGTATCGCATGATCTGCTCAAACAGGATCAGGTAGGCACCACTGTACTCCTTCTCACTGTGGAGCTTTCTGGTCGCGGCCTCGCTTCGCTCGTAGAGCCGTAGCGGCTCGGGGATGGGTACCTGGAGTATGAGGATCTGGTCCGCCTGCAAGGGTTCTTCAGGGATTCTATGACGCGACTGGATCAGGCTCGCCGAGGCGGTGAACTCGGTCACCTCTACCCCTGTCGTAGAGCTCACCAGCTTCTTGATGTTCACTGCGTTGACACTCTCGTCCGCGCCCTGATCAATCACCTTTACGCGATCGCCCTTGCCAACGAGAGAGAGCGTAAGCTGCAGCCCGCCGGTTCCCCAGCCTCGCGCAATGGGCATCTCTCGCGACGCAAACGGAACCTGGTACCCGGGGATACTAATGGCCTTGAGTGTTGCTCGTCGGATCTCTCGCTTCGAACTCTCATCAAGGAAGGCGTAGTTTGAAAGGGGGTTCAATAGGAGCCTCCATCACCAAGCCCCTGGTCTGAGAGACTGCGCTGACGCATGGGTCCACGGGAGCGCCGCACCGAATCAAGCTCGGATTGAAAGGTGACATAGTGCGGCAGTTTGAGGTGGCTGATAAAACCTGTGGCCTCCACAGAGTCGATATGGTAGAGCACAAATTCCGGATCGTGCGTGGCCGATCCCGGGATGGGGTTCTCAAGACACTGATCGAGCAGACTCATCGCAATCGCCTTAGTCTCGTTCTGTCCGAAGCAGATCCCGTATCCAATATCGAACTCGAGCTCGCTCTCGCCGTAGCCCTTTGCCTTAGATGCAGGGACGACCGACTCGACCTCAGTAACTTTGATCTCACCTATGTAGTAACCGTCATCCTCGTCCGACTCGTCTCCAAATGGGTTGGGTACAACAACTGGAAGGCGCCCCACGCGGAGCTCCGCAACGGTGGGATGCAGCGTCGGCGTGTAGCCACGAAGGCTCGCATACCCCAGCGCAGTGACCGCACCGGTCTGGCCCCTGGTGAGAATCTGGAGCCGCTGCGATCGTACGGTTGGAAAGCTGAGAGCCTCTTTGGTGATGTCGCGCGGATCACGATCGTCGGGCTCGATCGATTTCATAAGACCCTCTTCACGGAGGTAGTCGATCACCTTGGGAAGACGACCAATGCGATCGGTCGCATCCGCGCCGCTTGAGCCCGCTGCAAACCATTGGCGAAGCCAGGCCTCCGCCGACTCGTCGGTTTCGCCGGCGAGCTCTCGATCGATCAATCGATGTGTGTAGTCGTAGCTGGCGCCAAGAATCTGGCCGCCCGGAATGTCCTTGAAGGTGGCAGAGATGCGGCGCTCGGCCCGCATGGATTCGCTATCAATCGTGAAGCTGTAGTGGATTCTGGGCAGGGTGGATCGAAATGCACGCATGACAAAGACAGCCTCTTCAGGACTGCCTTCGGCCTGCTTGATGGCGAGCGCTGCAACCGCCTCGCTGTAGAGACTCGCTTCACTCATCACCTGATCTACCAGCCCACGCAGGCCGGCTCGGATATGCTCCGGGTAGAGCACCACGCCATGCTTGAGACGCTCGTACGCGATTCGCGCGATCGATGCCTCAATCGCGTTCTGCCCACCCTTTACTGCTACATAGCCCATCTAGAGGACCTCCAGTCGCGTGGTTCTTGGGATAGATGCGAGCTGTCCCGCAGGAGTCACAAGCATGAGATCGACCCCAAGGGGATACTCCTCGTTCTGCCTTCGGCGTGGCTCGACCCAATCAATCTCAGGTATGGCGAGATAGGCGATCTCCCGAACACCGGGACCGGAAAGGACGATGCATCCAGGATGCTCGGACACCAACGCCTCCAGGCTGCTCACCTCCACGATGATCGTGGCGCCAAGGTGGGGGTCGGTGAGAGAGCCGATCCGTGCTGCCTCAATCAGAGATGCGATCGAGGCATTCCCGGATCGGGCCAAGAAGAGATAGCCCGCCTCCTCTGAAGTCGCGACTCGCGCGTAGGTCAGCTGGCTGATGACCGTCGCGTCGGCTCGCGCGTCCGAGCTTGCGATGTAGAAGGTGACCTCGGCGTCCACGAGCATCATTGCCAGGACGATCATCGGGTCTGGAAGATGGGACTCGATATCGACGAGACTCGCCTGCTCACTGATGTCAACGACGGTACCGGGGAAGCTGGTTGCATGAACCACGCGACGGTAAGCGGCCTGGATGTCATGAACGGTGTCGAGGCGCATCAGTCGGCATCCATGGTGTCAAAGACGACCCTTGTCTCCAGGATACGAGCCTCTTCCTGTGCGAGACGACGGTCCGTTCGGGCATCCTCTTCCTGTAGTCGTGGCAACCACCCTTTGATCTCCGGTAGGTCGGCGTTGAAAGCCGAGTCAATCACGGCAAGCTCGTGCGCCGCGCTGGGGTCCTCATCCGTGGTGATTCCAATTCCAATGGTCCCGTTGATCTGGACCTTGGCCTCCGTGACAAGAACCTCACCTAGATAGAACCTGGAGAGTCGAGCCGACTCTCGCATACTGGCCATCACGAGTCCTTGGGCAGGACTCGTTACGGTGTAGACGTCGTAGGTGGAAAGAATCTCCTCAGCCAGCGCCGTCCGAAACTCCGGGCGACCTTGAGCAAGTATCCTCGTCCTTTCTTTCCTTTTCATAATGCGATCAAGCTAACCGTGGATTGTGAGGAATCGGTCAGCACCGGCGACGTTGCAACAAACAGTGACATCAGTCGCAATACGGAGCAGCTGTTTGACCTCACAGTTTGAGTCGATTAGCCGGCTGACCGGAACGTTGTGCTGTGATAACGGCCAGCACCACTACAGCCAGGAGCCCGAGAAATGCCGCGGCGGTTCCTGCAGCTACGGCAATCGAGTATCCTCCGCGCTCCCAGAGGACCGAGCCAAGAGAGGGCGCAATGGCAAAAGCGGCGAGAGTCGGCGCGGAGATTAGACCGCTCTTCAGACCAAACCCTTCGGATCCAAGTTGCTCGGCAACCAGCACCGGCTTGAGGATGCTCATGAGTCCAAAGAACGCCCCAAAACCGGCCGTAAAAGCGAATGCAAGCCAGCTGAATCGCTCAACCCCCTGAAGCACAAGAGTCACAAGGGCGATGCCGCTGAAGGCGATGAGTGCAATCCTCACAGCGCTACGATGAACTCCTGCGCGCATGAGGACGACTCGGCCGGCGACCTGCATGGGACCAAAGAGAGAGGCCGCAGCAACAGCCCCGGCCGGCGTAGTACCAAGTTCAACCAGGATGGGGACGATGTGCGTGAGAATGAGTGCTTCGGCAAGCCCAACAAGGGGGAAGGCGGCGAAGAGGAGCCAGAACTCTGGGCGCCGAATGACGCGTTGGACGATCGAGCGCTCCACCAGGCGTCTATCTCCGGCGGGGGGGCGAACTGGGCAGCACTCGAGAATCGTCGTCCCGGTGTAGATCAGGGGACCAGCGACGAACGCGACGGTGCCTCCAAAGACGAGCACGGCGCCGCGCCACCCAAGCGCCGCAGCGAGAGCGGCCCCGGAGGGAAAGGCAATAGTTGAGGCGAATCCGGCGGCCAGGGTGATGGTGGTAATGCCCCTACGTGCATCGGCTCCGGTGGTTCTCGTGAGGAACGCGAAGCAGGCGTCGTAGAGACAGGTTGCCTGGCTTGCGCCGATCCACGCCCAGACCAGTACAAAAGCAAGCCGGGAGTGCACGAGAGAGAGTCCCGCCACGCCTATCGCACCGGCCACGATACCGGCACTCATCATCACTCTCCCGAATCCAGCATCGATTGCGCGTCCGGCGAGTGGTGATACTACTGCGGAGACGACGAGGGCGACCGAAAGCCCGAGCGTTATCTCGGCCTTGCCCCAGCCAAG
>JANQQY010000257.1 GCA_028284845.1 Spirochaetales bacterium | reverse complement strand
AGGAGCTGTTCGCCGACTGGCTCGAGCGACACCGGCCCGAGCGCCGGCAGAAGGTCCTCAACCGCCTGCGCGCCTTGCGGGGAGGGCGTCTGAGACGGTTGGGAGTGACGACGAGGCGATCGACCTTGCCAACGATACGATCTACGGCCTGCAGGCAACCGTCTTTTGTGCTCACGGCAAGAAGGCGCTTCGGGCGGCCAGGCGACTCAAGGCCGGCACAGTCACGGTCAACTGCTACTGCGAGGGTGACATCACCACGCCGTTCGGCGGCTACAAGCTCTCCGGCTTTGGCGGGAGAGACAACGGACTCCACGCCTTTGACCAGTACACGGAGACAAAAACGATCTGGCTCGATCTAGGCGAGCATGAGATTGACGCTCGCCTTGAGTAGCGAACTCATATCACCGGAGATGCAGCTCACGGTCTCATGGCGAGGCTCCCCGTCTACAAGTGGACTACCCGGAAAGCCGCGATCCCCTCTGCCTGTCCGGCCGAGGCGACGGTCACTCTCGCTTCTCGTCCTCTTCATCCTGGATCGCTATTCGATCCATCGCTTCCCGAAGGATCGATTCGTCGACGCCCGAGGTCGCCTCACGGACATTTGTGGCGACCTCAGACGAGGTTTGAGCGCCGGTGAGAACACAGTCCGGAAGGTCAGACGACATCACGAAGCACATGTTCAGATGCCGCATGCTCACCTCGCGCTCACGGCACCACTCCCACCACTCTTGGGCCCGCGCGATATCAGCCCTGTCGTACCAGGTGAAGAGCACCGGGCGCGTGTTGACGACAGACTCCGGGCTCGTGCCCGCGGCGAGCAGACCGTGCATCATGGGCGATCCAAGAAGAACACCCACGCCGTGCTGCCTGGCATAACGCATCAGAGAAGCACCACTCCTTCGGACGATGTTGAAGTCCCCGTACGTGAGGATGACATCAACCGCTCCTGCCTCGATCGCGCGGCGATGGAAGTGATGCGAGTGGACTCCAAGCCCTACGTTCCTACAGAGCCCTTCGGCGCGAAGCGCCTTCAGGGCGTCAAATCCATCACCGGAGGCAAGCACAGGCTCAATGTCAGGCGGATCGTGAATGAGCGCAATATCGACGTAGTCTGTGCCAAGAACGGCGAGGCTGTTCTCAAGCGACCAACGCACGTCTGCACCGGCGTAGGAGAACCTGCGTTCAGGATGGGTGCCCACCTTGGTGGAGAGCGTCAGTCCCTCGAACCGATTCCGGCGAAGCGCGATGCCGATGCGCCGCTCGCTCTGCCCGTAGGCGGGCGACGTATCGACGTGATGCACGCCGATGGAGTAGGCAGCCGCAAGCGTTTGCGCTCCCTCCTCATCCGAGATACCGACACCCGAGGGCTCTTCGGCCCGCCCAAGCGCCGCGCCGCCGAGTCCCAAGTGCGAGATGACGAGACCGTTGGGTCCACATTCGCGACGCTCAATAACCGCTTCGGCTTTGCCCATACGCAAGCCTACGCGTACATCCCGCAGCGCACAAGAGAACACAAATCGCATTTGCAGAGACCAACGGAGGAGAACAATGAACATCGAACTACTTGAGCGCGTCTCCAATATTCCGGGAATCCCCGGATTCGAGCACGAGGCACAGAAGCTCGTGGCGGATGAGCTTCGTCCATACGCGGACGAGATCAGTACTGATCGAATGGGCAATGTCATCGCACTCAAGCGAGCGACAAAACCATCAAAGGCAGAGCCCTATCGGCTGCTCTACTCGGCGCACGCTGATGAGATAGGCTTTATGGTGACCCACATTGATGATGACGGCTTCCTCTCGTTCGCGCCGGTGGGTGGCTTTGACGCGCGAACTCTTCCGAGTCACCGGGTCACTATTCACGGCACAGTGGGCGGTCAGACGCAGCTCCTTGAAGGAGTCATTCCCACAAAACCGGGCTGGCTGACAGACGACGAGGACAGGAAACGCGTGATCCCCATCACCGAGCTTTTTATTGATACGGGCCTCCCGGCAAGCAAGGTGAAGGCTGTCGCTCAGGTGGGCGACGCAATCAGTCTGTCCAAGAGGTTCGAGGTCCTGAACGAGGAGGTCGTCACCGGCCGAAACTTTGACGACAGAATCGGAACCTACTCACTGATTGAGTCGTTTCGCGCAATCGAGGAGAGCACCGTTGATGTCTACGCGGTTAGCAGCGTCCAGGAGGAGGTCGGGGTCCGCGGCGTTCCGACTGCTGGTCATGCGATCGCGCCTGACATCTGCGTCGCTATTGACGGGAGTCTTCCAGCAGACATTCCATTCGCGCGCCCCAACCAGTACCAATGTCCGATTGGCGAGGGCACAGGAATCTACCTGATGGACAACCGGACGATCGCGGATCGTGACCTATTGCGCGGACTGATGGAGACCTGCGCAAAGCACGGCATCCCCTACCAGCGGAACATTGGAGGTGGAACCGACGCTTCCGGGGTCCAGCGCGCCGGGCTCGGAGCGAAGGCGACCACCATCGGCGCTCCAACGCGGTACATGCATTCGACCGTCCAGATGTGCCACGTCGTCGACATTCAGGCGACGGTTGATCTCTTGGCGTACTTCCCACGTTACGCACATTCGATTCTTCCGGAAGATTGGAGCTGAGGAGTCCAGAACGCCCAAGGAACGGTCTCGTCTCGAATCGCAAGCAGATCGCTGACTAAGCCCCAGAGACTTGTCATCGCACACGCTTCGGTCCACGATTGAGAGGTGAGTCACACCGCAACCTTTCGCCTGATGGACCCAACCAGCTATACCTCGCCCACTCGAACTCGGACTTCGCTTTCCGGCACATGGCGATACAGAACCGACACGGAGGATCGAGGACTTGCCGAATCGTGGCACTCGTCTCTTCCACTCGCACCCGACCAGTCGACATCCGACCGTTCCGGCACCTGCTCGCTGCCCTGGGCCATTCAGTCGATCGGCGGGCTATCCGACCCGATATCTGCGGCGGGGTTCCCGAACGGGTACCTGGGCACCGTGTGGTTCCAGCGCGAATTCGTCTCGCCGCATGCATCCGGAGTCTGGAGCCTGATCCTTGGCGGGGTCGCTCCGGCGGCACACGTCTACCTTGATGGAACGCACATCGGATTCGCCGGAGCTCCGATGGTCACGGTTGCATTCGACATCACAGAGCTCCTCACTCCGGACAAGACGCAGACGCTCACGATCGTTGTGAGAGAGCAAGACGTTGGAATGATGGGCGGGTATCGCTCCGCCGGACACAGCTGGAGCGGTGTATTTCGTGACGTTTGGATTGAGTGTCGGCCGGGGGCCGCCATCCGTTCGTGCTGGGCACGGGTCGATGGGAAGGAAGTCGTTCTTGAGGCGGAGACGGTTGGCCCTGGCGGGGCGACTCAGAAGGACGCTGGGCGCCCGGTTCTTGGCGCGACGATTGGCGGCCGGAGCGTTGAGCTCGAGTGGTCGGGTGCGACGGAAACGGATCCGACCGACAGGAGCGCTCGCAGCGCGGACCCTGACGTACCGGTCTCGTACCAAGGCCGAATCAATCTGGAACGCCTTCCACGCTGGACATCGGACCAGCCGGAGCTTCTGGACCTGGAAGTGTGGATCGAGTCAGGCGACGGGACGCGGACGGATACGGTCGTTCGAACCGTAGGTCTCTCTGCCCTTCGGACTTGTGGGTCACGCTTTCTCGAACACGGTGCTCCGATCTTTCTCGCCGGCGCAGGGCAGGAGTTCTTCTCGCCCACAATCGGGCCGCCCACGGATCAATCTC
>JANQQY010000229.1 GCA_028284845.1 Spirochaetales bacterium | reverse complement strand
CGCGTTCCGAGCGTTCGACGAGTTTATGCTGGTTGCCGGCTCGGGCCAGGCGATCCTTCAGGTTCCGCTGGTCCAGACGCCAATGGTCTATCTCTACGTTACCTCGTTTGGCGGTCAGGACTTTGGCCTGGGCACTGCCGGGTCATTCATTGTTGCCGGATTGATTGTTGTCGCCACTTCCATCCAGTCTCAGATTACCGGCTTCGGCCGCCCTCGAGGAGAGTGAGGTGGCTCGAATCCGAGCTCGGACCATCGCGGACGCTCTCGTTCTGCTGCTTCTCATCATCGGGGCGATTCTCTTCCTGATCCCCTTCTATGTTGTCCTCCGAAACGCCTCATCCAGCGATCAGTTTCTGATGCGCCCGGGCTGGACGCTCTGGCCGCAGAACTCACAGCTGCTCGCAAACATCAGGGAGACGCTCTCCGGAAGGGGCGCCGATGTCCTCCGCGGGATGTGGGTCTCCGTGGTCATCGCGTCAGTTGGCGTTGTTGGCCAGATCATCATCGCATCAATGGCCGGCTACGGACTTGCGCGAGTCCGATTTCGATATGCACGTCAGGTCCTGGTGTTGGTCCTGCTTGCATTGCTGGTTCCATCGCAGGCGGCGTTTATCCCGCGCTTCATTCTGGCGCTGGAACTGGGGCTGGTGGATACACTGGCTGGAATCATCGTCCCGAGTCTGTTCAACGCATTCGCCGCTGTGGTCTATCGACAGTACTTCCTGGATTTTCCGGACGAGACCGAGGCCTCAGGCAGAATGGACGGCCTAGGGTACTGGGGCACCTGGTGGCGCCTCGGAATGCCTGCGGCGAGAGGCGTCACGGCATCCCTGGCAGTGATCATCTTCCTCACGGAGTGGAACAGTTTCCTCTGGCCGTTGATCGTGGGCCAGTCCGAACGGCTCTGGACGATTCAGGTCGTCATGTCTGCCTTTGTCTTCAACACGACGACCGTGTTTCACCGCGTCTTTGCCGGTGCCTTGATCGCGCTGTTGCCGATCACCATTCTCTTTGTCGCGCTCCATCGACTGATGGTAAAGGGTGTATCGCTGACGACACTCGGCGTCTGAGGCGACGCGCTCTACATCCGACTCTCGGTACAAATGTCACTCAAACGATTTTTCTGTCGGTACTAATGTGCCTTGTTGACTCCCTCTGTCGAGTTTCATCATTGCTCATCTCATCATCAAGGAGCAGGAGTTGGAATACACACAGTTGGGCAATACCGGCCTACGAGTCTCCAAGCTTAGCATTGGAACACTCTTTTTTGGCAACACTGAGCGAAGCATCGGGCAGAAGGAAGTCAATGCGATCGTTGACGCCATGTACGACGAAGGCGTGAATGTCGTTGACACCGCACGTCTGTACAATGCCGGCGCCTCTGAAGAAACCCTTGGCGAAGCGCTCAAGGGACGGCGAGACAGAATGATCATCATGACCAAGGGAGGGCATGAGGGTCAGAAGTACGACGATCCGGACAAAGGCAATCCTTCAGCACGAATGTTAAAGCGTGAGGTCGAGCTCAGCCTCAAGGCTCTCAAGACCGACTACATTGACGTCTACATGTGGCATAACGGCGGTGGTGACCTGGCTCATCCACCGATCTTCCCTATGAACACCGAAGAGTGCATGCGGGCGATGGACGACATGGTTCGGGAAGGCAAAGTGCGATACCTCGCCGGATCCAATACGTCTTCATGGAATCACTGCTACGCCAACCAACTCGCCGAGCGTCATGGCTGGAGCAAGCTGGTCCTTGAGCAGTCAGGCTACAGCATGATGAGCCGCAAGGCTGAGAGCGAAATGCTCGAGTACTGTAAGGCGTTTGATATCAGCTACATGCCGTTCTTTCCGCTGAGCGCGGGTTTTCTGACGGGGAAGTACAAGAAGGGCGAAGAGTTCCCGGCAGACTCACGCGCCGCAACGGTAGCGTGGTGCGGCGGGCACATCGGAAGCCAGACAAACGAAAACAACTTCGCGTTGCTCGACAAGCTCGTGGCCTTCGCACGCGAACGAGATCGTAGCGTCGCTGAGCTCGCCATCGCCTGGCTACTCAAGCACCCCGCCGTCGACACGGTTCCGGTCGGTGCGACCAGACCCGAACACGTGAAAATGAACGCAAAGGCCGTCGATTGGATCCTGACCGATGATGAGTATGCGGAACTCAATGCCATACTCAAGGAGCACGGCAAATAGGATGAAAGGTGCGACGATTCTTGGCAACAAACGGGTAGTCGTGCGTGATTTCCCTGATGAACGTCCAGGCGTCAATGAGGTAAAGATTGGCATACGAGCCGCGACCATATGCGGCTCGGATCTTCGGCACAGTTACCTCGTTGATCCGTCGAGCGAACCCGACCGTCCTTGGGGGGAGCGAATCAGCGGGCACGAGCCGTGCGGCGTGATTGAAGAGGTCGGAGAAGGTGTTACCGAGCTGTCGGTGGGAGACCGAGTGGTCGTCTACCACATTCGCGGTTGCGGGCAATGCGAGTGGTGCCGCTCCGGATGGATCCTTCACTGCAACTCCAAAAAGGCCGGCTCTCACGGATTGGAGTATCACGGCGCGTTCGGTGAGTATCTCGTGACGGATGCTGCGAACTGCGTGCCCCTTCCCGACAACCTCAGCTTTGCCGACGGCGCCTGTTGTGCGTGCGGTACTGGCACCGCCTGGCAGGCGCTCAGCAGGCTCCGCCTTTCCGGGGACGACAGCTTCATAGGAGTCGGCATGGGCCCAGTTGGGCTATCCGCGGTGCTTCTGGCGTCGGCGTTGGGAGCCCGCGTGATCGCGGTTGATCTTGTTCCTGAGAGACTTGAGCTCGCGAAGGAGCTTGGCGCGCACGAAACCATCAACAGTCTCGAGACCGATCTCGACTCCGCCGTGTCGTCGGTGACCCGGGGCAAGCTCTGCAGCTGCGGCGCGGACTTCAGCGGATCAACCAAGGCGCGTGACGACATGCTTCGAAACATCGCTTCCTGGGGGCGCGCAGCGCTGGTCGGAGAAGGAAACACTCTCACCGCCGAGGTCAGCCCTCAGATCATCCGGAAGCAGCTTTCGATGTACGGCTCATGGGTCTTCTCCATACAGGCGCTCACAAACCTTCTCGCGTATCTGTCGGAGCGGGATCTTCACCCGGAACGAATGATTACCGCGGAGTACCCGTTGGATCGAATAGAGGACGCGTTCGAGAACGCGGCTTCCCAACGAGGGGGGAAGGTCCTCGTTCTGCCATAGAAGCGTCCGGGCGAGGCGGTCTCCCGGTCAATCGATCAGTGCGACTTCGAACCGGGAGACCATGCGCCACTCTTCAGGAAGTGTGCGCGTCTCGCCTGTGACGGCGACCGTTGCCTTGAGCCGGATGTCATCCGCAGACGCCCCAATCATGAGTCGGAACTCCCCTGGCTCTACAATTCGGTCTTCCCGTACAGATGTGAATCCAAGCATATCGACCGGCAGCGAAACAGATACGCTCGCAGACCTTCCCGGGTCGAGTGCGATCCGTTGGAACCCCTTGAGCTCTTTCACAGGTCGGACGAGACGTGCCTCAAGATCTCTGGTGTAGAGCTGAACGACCTCCTCGCCTCTCCGTTCTCCCGTATTGGTCAGGGTGAACCGCAGTTCTATCGTGCCGTCGACTGGAACAGAGTTGGTGATGACCTCGAGTCCTGAGTACTCAAAGTTCGTATACCCAAGGCCGTAACCAAACGGAAACTCAGCGCCGAACATTGGTTGAATCGGTGCGCCGGGGGATTTGGTCTTGTGGTTGTAGAAGTAGGGCATCGCGCCCGCGTCGCGTGGAATCGAGACCGGAAGCCGTCCCCCCGGTTCCACGTGACCAAAGAGGATGTCGGCGATCGCCTCCATCCCCTCCTGTCCTGGAAGCCACGCGTTGAGCACCGCGTTCGCGCGCGTAAACGCATCGCCCAGGTGGTACGGACGGCCTGAGAGTTGAACGATCACGGTCGGTTTGCCCAGGTCGAGGATGGCATCGATGAGCTCCTGCTGTACGCCTGGAAGGGCAAGTGACGTTGCATCGCTTCCTTCACCAACGGTGCCCGTCAGGAAGAGACCCGCGAGATCACCCACAGCAAGAA
>JANQQY010000231.1 GCA_028284845.1 Spirochaetales bacterium | reverse complement strand
CGACCTGCGATCATGCTGTCCCACGTTTCGTCAACGCTATTGCCCAGTGGCGTCACCGCACCGAGCCCGGTTATGACTACTCGATTGCTCATTTACATCCCCAGTCCACCGGTTACGTGGATCACCTGTCCAGTAAGGTATGAGGCCAGATCGCTCGCGAGGAAGGTGATCGCCTTCGCGACTTCGTCAGGATCCCCAATCCGGCCCATCGGAATCTGAACTTTCAGAGCATTCTGCTGCTCCTCATTCAGCGCTTCAGTCATCTTGGTGTTGATAAACCCGGGCGCAACGGCATTGATACGCACATTTCGCGCGGCAACCTCTCGAGCCATGCTCTTGGTCAGTCCGATCATCCCCGCCTTCGAGGCTGAGTAATTGACCTGTCCCGCGTTCCCAATGATGCCGACGATACTTGCCACGTTGATCACGCTTCCGCTGCGCTGCTTCGCCATCTGCCGGACGACGAGCTTCGAGATGTAGAAGGCGCTCGTGAGGTTAACGGAGATGACGTCGTTCCACTCTTTCGCACTCATGCGGAAGAGGAGGTTGTCGCGGGTAATGCCCGCGTTGTTGACCAGCACATCAAGTCCATCGGCGTCTTCAAGAATCTTCGGGATGACGGAGCCGACGCTCTCCTCGTCCGCGACGTTGCACTCGTAAAAGGCAGCAGTCGCATTGTGCTTTGCTGCAATCTCTTTGTACTCGGCGAGAGAATCGCCTTCGGCCAGATCGACGTAGTAGACCGATGCCCCCTCATTCAGAAACATCAATGCGATCTCGCGACCAATGCCGCGCGATCCACCGGTCACCAGTGCCTTCTTTCCCTCAAGCAACATAGTCTCCTCCGTTCTTACAATTCGATGGATGCAATGGATTCGTCGGTACCGGCGGGCACGCAGCCGGCTGCGACCTCAGGGACCGACTTGGCAAACGCCTTCCACAGGCCGCAGAGCACTTCCCCCGGTCCCACCTCAAGAATACGTTCGTATCCACTCTCGTGGACTTGGCGCTCCTCGTCCACCCAGCGAACAGGTTCCACGAGCTGCTGTGCACACAACTCCTTTGCCTGTTCGCCGCTCTCGATCGCCGCACCAGTGACATTCGAGAACACTGGCTTCTGCGGATCTGAAAACTCGGCGGAGGAGAGAATCTCCGCAAACTGCACCCGCGCATCGTCCATGAGCGGGGAGTGAAACGGACCGGACACTTTGAGAGGAATGACGCGACGAGCGCCGGCATCTTTGAGCACGGGTGCCGCCGCCTCAAGCCCGTTCGCAGTGCCACTCAGGACCGTCTGAACCGGACTGTTCAGATTTGCCGGATAAACAGAGTCGAGCCCGGCAGCCGTGATTGCCTCGACGATGGCGTCCTCACCGATACCAAGAACCGCGATCATGCCCGCCGCACCGTCTTCGGCGTCCAGCGAACGGCTCACAGCTTCCATAATCCGGCCCCGTTCCCAGACGAGTTTGAGACAGGTCTCCTCCGAAAGCACCCCGGCATCGACGAGCGCCGAATACTCTCCAAGACTGAAGCCGGCCGCGCCCTGCGCAGTAATCCCCTTCGCCGCCAACACTCGGCGCGCGGCCAGATTGACCGTGGTGATCGCAATCTGTGACTTGTCGGTGGCCTTTATCTGCTCGTCCGACGCGCTAAAGATGAACTCGGGAATGTCGATTCCGGACGCGGCGGAGGCGAGAGAAAAAAGGTCGCGGGCGTCCGCATAATTGTCGTACAAGTCTCTCCCCATGCCAGGGAACTGTGCGCCCTGGCCAGGAAAGAAGAAGCAGGTCTTCATAGGGCCCCCTCCGCAAACCGCCCGAAACCGTACCAAAGCCCAACAGCAACTGTCAAGTTTGGCGCACGGACGAGTCGCCGCACCTACTGGCAGCTAAAACGGCCTCCACTCTAGATAGCCACCGGATTGGCGCGAAGGCTATACTCTACGCGAATGCAGAACAAGAACTCGCGAATCGTCTGGTTCATCGCGATAATCCTCGCGTTCTTCTTCCTGGTCGATCCATTCAATCTGTTCGAGAACTCAAATCTTCCGCAGATGCGAGTGAACTCCGAGCTTGAGGAAGAGATGACGGCGCTCGTGACTCGGGCTCCCAGTGCGGACGAATACATTATCAGCCTCTTTGATACGTACGATCTGGTTCTGCTCGGTGAGACGGGTTACGTAAAAAACCAGCTCGACGTTCTTGTTGATCTGATCCCGAGCTTGGATGACGCAGGAATCCGTCACCTTGGCATTCAGTACGGAAACGCATCTGATCAAGCGCGAATAGATGAACTCATCACCGGCGTCAGCTTCGACGAGTCGCTCGCTGAGAGCATCCTCTTTGAGCACTTGGTCATTCTTGGGTACGAAGAACACAAGAACATCTATCGTGCGGCGTGGCAGGTAAATCGCTCGAAGGCCGAGGGCGAGGAGCCGTTTCGAATCATCGGTCTTTCGGGAACGCCGGACTACTCGAAAATTGTTGAAGAGGGCGATGTTGAAGATCCCGAGGTCCTCGCGGAGGTATTTGCAAACGGCACTCCTGACGAGATTCTCTACGACTCGGTCGTTCGTGAGATCGTGGAGCTGGGCCACAAGGGACTCGTGTACACGCAGCTTGAGCATGCATTCACGAGTTTTGAGCAGGCGGTGTATTCCTCTCGGATGGAGGAGCAGGGTTTTCCAGGTGCGAGGAGAATGGGGAACCGACTGGATGACCTCCTGGGAAACCGAGTGGCGACCGTGGTCTTCCAC
>JANQQY010000211.1 GCA_028284845.1 Spirochaetales bacterium | reverse complement strand
GATCGCGAGGTCGAGTGGCGTCGAACCGAGACCGGTACTCGGATCGATATCCCCGGCTCCTTTGTGCCCGACGACGCGATGGTGGTCCGATTCCGATGGCAGCTGTGATACGTTCTGCGTATGGGGCCTCGCTCAGCAGCGATCATTGCGTTACTTCTCTGTGCACTCTCTGCTGTTCACGCGCAGGTTGAAGCTGAAACCTCGGCACGTCGTCCACGCGTCGTTGTCGCGGAGACCGGACTTCATACCTCGATCAGCTTCTTTGGGGCCTATGCCGGATGGACGAACTCGGTGGTAGCCGGCTCCGATACACTTCGCTTGGGCGGGGGCCTCGCGTTCTATGCAGGCACAACCCAGTTCGACCTTCACCTGATTCCATTCCTTCGTGGTGAGCTGGGGTGGTGGTATCTTGGCGCGGGCTGGATCCTTCCGGTGGCGGATCGGACGAGTCGAGCACAGCCAATGGAGAGCGCACTCTGGATCTCGACCGGCATCTCCCCAGAGATAGTCCGCCTCGCGATTGGTGCCTTTGGTGTAGATGTTGGTCTTGAGGCGATTGTTCCCGTGTTGGGTGAAAATGCGACTCGATCCCTCGCATCGAATCTTGTGGGCGGCCTGTCGCTTCCGGAGTGGGTTGTGAACTCGCTTGCCTTTGCCGTTGGGTCGATGCAGGCCCGGTTCGGCCTCACCTACACCTTCCCTCTCAACTCAACTACAATGCCGCAATGAATACAGGCTTTTCGTTTCCCTCCGACTTCATCTGGGGCACCGCTACGGCCAGCTTCCAGGTCGAAGGTGCAGCACGCGAAGACGGCAGGAAACCGTCGATCTGGGACACTTTCTGCCGCGAGCCGGGCAGAGTCGCCTACGGCCACACCGGGGACGTCGCAACCGACCAATACCATCGGTTCCAGGAGGACGTCGATCTCATGCATGAGCTCGGCGCACACTCATATCGTTTCTCCGTCGCCTGGCCGCGAGTGATTCCAGAGGGCAGCGGAGCGATCAATCCGAAGGGTCTCGATTACTACCATCGCTTGGTAGACGCACTTCTCGAGAAAGGCATCGAACCTGCGGTGACGCTCTATCACTGGGATCTTCCTCAGCCGCTGCAGGACGCCGGAGGCTGGCCTCACCGAGAGACAGCCCTCCATTTCGAGAACTACGCACGCACGGTCTTTGACGGCCTGTCGGATCGAGTGGGCCGCTGGATCACGATAAACGAACCCTGGTGCGTCACCCTGCTCAGCCATTTGCTTGGCAGACACGCTCCCGGAATGCAGGACAAATCAGCCGCCTACCGGGCCATCCATCACGTGAATCTCGCCCACGGAATTGCCCTGCGTGTCTTCCGCGAGGGAGGCTACAGCGGCGAGATCGGAACCACGCTCAACCTCACCACCCCACGCCCCGCAACGACACGTGAGGAAGATGCTCTCGCCGCGGATCGGGCAGCAGACCGTGATAGCCGTATGTTCCTGGATCCGCTCCTTGGCAAGGGATATCCGGAGCGTCATCTCGCCGCCCACCCCGACGTGGAGCTTCCGGTAGAGAACGGTGACATGGAACTCATCGCGGGGAAGATCGACTTCCTTGGGATCAACTACTACAACGAACAGGTCGTGAAGTTTGATCCGGAGGCGGCCGAGCAGTTCACTTCGGTGCCGAGCTTCTACCCGGAGACGGCGATGGAGTGGCCCATCGTGCCCGAAGGCCTCTATCGGCAGCTTCACTGGGTCGCCGCACAGACGAATGGACTCCCACTCTACGTCACGGAGAATGGCTGCGCCTGCGATGATGTGATGACTCGTGACGGAAGTCGGGTCCACGACCCTGATCGAATCGACTATCTGCGGAAGCACTTCAGAGTCCTTGCTCGCGCGATCGAGGATGGGGTACCGCTCAAAGGCTATTATCTCTGGTCACTGATCGATAACTTCGAATGGTCCTTCGGCTACACTCGTCGATTTGGGATCATCTTCTGCGACTACGCCGACCAACGGCGCGTGCCGAAGGATAGTTACTACTACTATCGCGAGGTGATCGCGGGGAATGAACCGGTCTGAATCCGCGCGAAGACCCCGAGGAGCTGTAGATGGCACAACGGAAAAAGGCGGCCGCGGCGGCTCTCCCGGAGCCGACACCGGAGCGAGAGGCTCTGATAGCGAACATCGTGGAGATCGCGAAACGCCTCTCTGGTCAAGGTCTTGAGCTCCTCCAAGAGCAGGCGAAGGTCGTTGAATACAAGGACAAGATCGAGGCGTTTAATGCCCAGCTGAACGTCGCGAAGGCTGAGGCGCTGGAGGCGCGCCGGAAGGCGAGTGCCCCCAACTACTCGGTAACGATTGAACGTACTGAGGACGATTTCTTCCTGATTCAGCTCGACGACGTTCGTGTCTTCTTCAATCTGGAAGAGATGCGCGCTCTGACACGGACCTGCCATCGCGCGAAGGATCCCGCCGCGGGTTCGCGCATGCTCTATCGATGGTTCGAGAGCGAACGAAGTGATCTTCTCTCCGACGCCGGCATCAACTCAAACCGCAATCCCTATCTTGGTGAGCTCTACGATCTCATCACCTCTACCTACACCGTTCGTGAGTAGGAGAGTCACGAACTCCTGAGCAATTGCAACGTGGCGCATCTTGGCGGCCATCCCATCGCCCTGTATCTTTGGCGCAAACTTCCAGTAAGGGGTCAACATGAAAATCGGTGTTCCCGGAGAGTCGTTCCCGGGCGAGCGCCGCGTTAGTCTGGTGCCGTCGCACGTTCCTGGTCTGACAAAGGCCGGATTCGAGGTGTTGGTGGAGCCAGGCGCCGGCGAACAGTCCGGATACCTGGACGCGGAGTACGAGGCGAAGGGCGCGAAGATGGTGCCCAACGTTCGGGAAACGGCAGACCTCCTGCTGACCGTTCGGGCGGCTGCTGCGTCAGGCGACACGGCTCCCTCTGTTCGAGACAGCCAGATCATTATCGGATTTCTTGACCCCTGGGCTCCCCACGAGAGCTTCAAGACATACCTGGCAAAGAGCGTTACCTCCTTCAGTATGGAGCTCATCCCTCGGATCACGCGAGCCCAGAGCATGGATGCCCTCAGCTCCATGGCTAATCTGGCTGGCTACCGGTCGGCGTTGCTTGCGGCAGAAGCTCTTCCGAAGATGTTCCCCATGATGATGACCGCGGCCGGAACGATCGTGCCGGCGAAGGCCTTCGTCATTGGCGTTGGCGTTGCTGGTCTTCAGGCGATAGCGACCACGAAGCGACTTGGAGCGGTCGTGAGCGCCTACGATGTGCGGCCGGCCGTCAAAGAACAGGTCGAGAGCCTTGGTGCCAAGTTCGTGGAAATGGATCTTGAGACCGCTGAGGGTTCAGGCGGATACGCTCGGGAGATGAACGAGGAGTTCTACTTGAAGCAGCGCGAACTCATGGGTGAGGTCATCCAGGAGTCAGATGTCGTCATTACGACGGCTGCCATTCCAGGCAAGCCGAGCCCGGTCCTCGTAACTGAGGAGATGGTGAAGCTGATGCAGCCCGGATCCGTGATCGTGGATCTTGCCACTGAGCGCGGAGGTAACTGTGAGTTGAGCGAGGCAGGTTCCACCGTTGTGAAACACGGCGTTACCATTGTGGGGCCGGCGAACATCCCTTCGGCGTTGGCTTCCAATGCCAGCCAGCTCTATTCAAAGAACATCACCACCTTTCTCATGAACATGGTCAAGGATGGGGAGATCACCATCGACGTCGAAGACGAGATCGTGGCAGCGACGCTCGTTACGCGTGGCGGCGAGATTCCGAATGAAACAACGCGCGAGCGAATAGGAGGTGGGGCGTGAGCTTCCTCAATATTCTTACGATCTTTGTCCTGGCGATCTTTGTGGGCTGGGAGGTCATCACCAAGGTTCCTCCCATTCTTCACACGCCGCTCATGTCCGGATCAAACGCTGTCTCAGGCATTACGATCATTGGAGCGCTCGTGGCAACCGCGAGTGGACTTGATACGCTCACGGTCATCCTTGGTTCTGCCGCGCTTGCCTTCGCAACGATCAACGTTGTGGGTGGCTTCCTCGTTACCAATCGAATGCTTCAGAAGTTCAAGAAAGGCGGCGAGAAGTGAGCGGCCTTATTACCTTGGAGGTCCTCGTTGACCTCGCCTATCTGATCGCTGCCATCCTCTTTATTGCCGGTCTAAAGGGGCTTGCGCATCCTCGAAGCGCGGTACGTGGGAATCTGCTCGGGGCGTTGGGCATGCTGCTTGCGATTGCGGTCACCCTCTTGGACCAGCAGATTCTCAACTGGGTCTGGATTGTTGCGGGTGTCGCCGTGGGCGGTATTGTGGGGACGATCCTTGCGCTCACGATCAAGATGACCGACATGCCGCAGCTCGTCGGCCTCTTCAACGGTTTTGGCGGTGCCGCTTCGATTCTCGTGGCCGGTGCCGTATTGATCCAGCTCTTTGGTGCGGCAGACACCGGCGCCACCACGGACGGCCAGACCCTGCAGGTCACGATTGCGACCGTTGCGTCCGGTCTGATCGGCGCGGTCACCTTCTTTGGCTCGCTCATCGCATTCGGAAAGCTTCAGGGTATCGTCACTGAGAAGCCTGTCCGTTACCCGGGCGAGCAGATCGTGAAGTCACTCTTGCTTCTGGGATCGATCTTTGTTGGTGTTCTCATTGTTCTTGATCCCACCCAGATCTACCTCTACTGGGTCCTTGTTGGTATCGCGAGTGTTCTTGGCATTTTTCTGGTCATCCCCATTGGTGGGGCGGACATGCCTATCGTCGTCGCGCTTCTCAACTCGTACTCCGGTATCGCCGCCGCAGCGACCGGCTTTGTCCTCACGAACAACATCTTGATTATCGCCGGTTCCTTGGTTGGTGCGTCAGGGATCATCCTCACTCAGATCATGTGTAAGGCGATGAACAGATCGCTCGCGAACGTGCTCTTTGGCGGCGTTGGTGCCGTCGTTGAGGATAGTGATCAGGGCGACATCTACTCGGGGCGCGTGAAGAGCACGAGTGCCGAGGAAGTCGCGATGATCTTGAAGACGGCGCAGCGTGTGGTCTTTGTTCCCGGTTACGGCATGGCGGTTGCACGCGCGCAGACTGCGGTTCGTCAGCTCACGGAAATCATGGAGAAAGACGGCATTGCGGTTGAGTTCGGGATTCACCCAGTCGCCGGCCGAATGCCCGGCCACATGAACGTCCTCCTCGCGGAAGAGAACATCAGCTACGACAAGCTGCGAGAGATGGATCAGATTAATCCGAGCTTCCCGAACACCGACGTCGCCATCGTGCTCGGTGCAAACGACGTCGTGAATCCGATCGCACGCGAGTCTGCCGGCAGTCCGATCAGCGGTATGCCGATCCTTGACGTCGACAAGGCGAGGACCGTTGTGGTCATCAAGCGGAGCCTCAGCCCCGGCTTCGCCGGGATCGCGAACCCACTCTTTGCCGCGGACAATACGTTGATGTTCTTTGGTGACGGAAAAGCGGCGGTCGAGGATCTTGTCTCTGCTTACAAGGACGCGTAGCAGAGGCTCCGCGATCACGTGTCGGTCGCCGCGGGGTTGTGACCTTCGGCGGAACCGTCCTCGTGCTACTCCTGAGCAATGTAGACCAGGTCCCGATTCTCCGGGATCTGGTCGAGTTCTAGTATTTCATCAACACGGGTCACGACCCTTCGTTCGGTGACCTCAAGAATCGTCCCATTCGCAACGGGGATCTCCTCCCCAAGGCTCTCCGCTCGTCGGATCTGAATGACGTCCCCAACCTCCGCCTCAAGTGCCACGAGGCGTTCCACTATCACGAGATCACTCGCAACACGAGAGACGCTACCCAGGAGCTGATACTCGATCTCCGGAGCTGAGATCGCCCGAGCCGAAAGCTCGACAATCTCGAACAATTCGTCCGCTACCTCGGCGATGTCGGGCTCTCGCCTCAAGAAGCTCTGGACGCTTGCGGCATCCTGTGGAGCCGCGATGTTCTGCTGAACCTGTGTCGCCAGATCGACGACATCTTCGAATGCATTTGCTCGTGCGCCGTCTGAGGAGAGCGATTCGGCGCCATCAACCACGCCTTGATGCGCCGTATTGAGATTTGTGACGAGACCCGGAAAGAGCGTCGAACCCGGCGACTGCTGGAATGGTATGAGGATCTGTGAACGGGCAAAAGAGTAGTTGCCCGTTGCGATCTGTGCCTGGGCTGTCTCGAGCGCACGCTCCACGCGGAGCGAGAGCGTCTCCAGATCGGCCTCGATCCCGACGAGTTCATTCACCCTGGCCGTCAGAGTCGTCAGCTCGTTCTGTAGCTCGTCGGCCTCATTTGCCGTTGTGCTTCTGCTTGTCTGGAGCGTTGCGATCTGCTCTTCGAGCGCCTCTACCTGGGTCTGGGCGGCGTCCAAATTCGCCTGGAGTTCGGTCTGGGCTCCGCGAACGCTCTGGAGCTCACTCGTTGTTTCGTCGACCCGTGTCTCCAAGTCCGCTACGGTGGCCGAGAGGCTGTCGATCAGAAGCTGTCGTGCCTCGAGCTCGGTCTGTTGTGTGGCAACAAGGCCGTCGCGTTCTTCGATCGTCGCCTGAAGCGCGTCGAGCTGTTCCTGCGTCGATTCCGGTACTGTCTCAACGATCTCCGGATTCGCCGCCTGCTCGGCGAGTTGCTCTTGAAGCGCCGTGATCTGGGATTGGAGAGCCTCGATCGCTGCCGCATTCGTCGCGTCAGCAGACTCGCGCGATTCCACCGCAGCGTTGAGGGCTGTCGTCGCCTGGGTCAGCTGGCTCCCAAGGTCCGCGAT
>JANQQY010000227.1 GCA_028284845.1 Spirochaetales bacterium | reverse complement strand
CTGCCCCGGATACGGGATCGACCCGCACGGCGAGTCGCGCGTCGGTCGCCATGATCTCCGGCGGCGCACCGTTGCACGCGCCCAAAAGGAGCATCGCCGCGGCTATGAGAGCCCAGATACGCACGTGTACTCCCCTTCCCGCTTTACAAGCCTTCCCTCCCGCACGAGCGCAGAGAGGATCGACTTGCAACGCCCTCTCGAAATACTCCACTCGTCTGCGAGGCCGGCGACCACAAGAGGTGTGGTCCGCTCCCGGGCGCAACACCACTCGCCCATTCGCTGTAGTGCGCTCACGGAGACGACATGGCCCCGATCCGAGATGATGGCGAATGCTGCCTCCACGAGTTCCTGTAGAATCGGCTCTTGTCCGCGTGATCGGAGTTCCAGAACCGACGGACCCTGAGAGGGAATGGCTGTACCGGCTTGGTCGAGCGAATCGAGAAGTGACCGTGCGGCGGGACTCAGCCGTTGGGTGTCGCTCTTGTGCATAAGCAAAAAAAAGGAGCGCCGAAGCGCTCCGAATGGCAAGATCTAGTAACTCTTGCTCTGCTGCATCTTGCGGATCTTCTTTTGGATCTTCCGCTCCAGACTCTTCTTCTTCCGATTGCGAATCGTCGAAGGCTTCTCGTAGTACTCTCGCTTCTTCCACTCACGGATGATTCCCTCTTTCTCAACCATGCGCTTGAAGCGCTTGATCGCCTTCTCGAGGTTTTCTCCGTCATCTACTCGAACGTATGCGATACGATCACCCCCTTCTTGCCTCTGTTTGCCAAAGCCGACGCAAGGACCCAAAGGTCCCATATGGCCGACCTGAAGTCAAGGTACGCCTCCGTCAACGAGCCGTTTCTCAGTGAGCGCCTGCGGCGAGACCGGAACCCCTCCTATGCGCACCTCCCAGTGAAGATGAGGTCCGGTCGAGAGGCCGGTAGATCCAACAGTGCCAATAGGATCGCCCTCTGCGACCATCGAGCCCACCTCCACATCGATGGAGTCAAGGTGGTAGTACAAGGAGAAGACACCGGGGAGGTGCTCGATGACAACGGTGCCTCCGGTCACGATACGATCCTTTGCCATTCGAACAACGCCTGCGCCCGCGCTTACCAGAGGGGTTCCGACGGGCGCCGCAAGGTCGAGCCCAAAGTGGATGGTCCGCGCGCGCTGCCCGTTTGCGTAGATATAGATCCTGCGGTCACCAAAGAGACCGGTCTGACGGGTATCCGCAGGCAGCGGCCACCCCAGAGCGTCCTGATGGTAGACCGCGAACGCATCACGGCTGAGGACGAGGCGGGTAAGCTCCTCGGTTTCGGCGACCTTCTGCGGATCGTAGTCTCGCCGGATTGAGGTGAGGGCGCTGTTGAGAGGAATCTCCACCGATCGGTAGTCGCCCGGAAGAACCTCGAAGTGTGCCAGTTCGCGATCACCCACTCTCAAACGGTAGGAACCGGGTGGCGTAAGGGAATCAACTCCAAGAAGGTAGTGGTGCGCCGGTGCGAGACTAAAGCGTCCGTGAATGGGCAATGCTTCAGTGACCGTCAACTGCTCGTCGTTCACAATCTCGAGCGGGTTTGCAAATGCGTCATCGCGCGCAAGGCCGTAGACCGCGACATGGAGTGCCTGCCCGGCGACAACGGAGGGCGGAACCACCACCCGGATACCCGCAGGGCCCTCTTCTTCGATTGTGGGTTCGATCGCAATGGCGCCGGCGGCCAGCATACACCCCAGGATTAAGATGGCAGAGCTACGCATGGGAGGGCACGACCCGCTTGATGTCGATTATCGTGAGCTGGGGAGACTCAACGCCCTGATAAAAATTGGTACCGACCTGCACGACCGCGTCGACCGTGTCACCCTTGGCGAACTCCACGCCCACCTTGTCGGCGGCACGCCAGAAGACAGCGGGCCACTTCGTCGCGCCTGAATCGAGCGTGAGTCTAAGATGGTTCTGCTCCTTTCCCATGAAGGTGAGATCGTTCAGCGTCAAGCCGCGGACGAGGAAGTGGAGCGTCTGGTTTTGCTGACCGTAGGGGGAGAAGGCATCAATGACCTTGTAGAGAGGCTTGGAGAGCATGTCGCGTGGTATCTCGGCGTCGATCTCCACCGAGGCATCGGTAACATCCTCAATGGGCGCATCTGCGGCCGACCGATACATCCGTTCTGCAAGTGCATCGACCGACTCGAGTGGAAGCGTGAACCCGCCCGCCTGGTCATGGCCGCCCCAGTCGACCAGGAGGTCGTCAAACTGAGAGAGAAAATCCGTCACCACAAACCCTCGAACGGCCCGGACGCTTCCGACCGCCTTCTCGGGCAGAAGACTGATCGCGACCGCCGGAACGTCGAAGTGACGCGCCAGTCTGCCCGCGAGAAGTCCGGTGATCCCTCTATGGAGTTCCTGATGCCGAACCAGAATCAGGGAGTCATTGCTCTGCTCGAGGCTCGCGGTGGCTTGCGAGAGAACCAGATCCCAGGCACCCTCACCCGTCTGTTTGCGTTTCTCGTTTATGGAGAAGAGGTCGGTCGCAAGCGCCGACCGCTTGGAATCTTCCTCCTCGAGCAGGAGTCTCACCGATAGGTCGGGTTCACCCATGCGGCCGGACGAGTTGATGACAGGAGAGATCGACCAACCCACATCCTTGGCCACGATCGTCTTCCCAAGGAGTCGCAACTTCTCAAGGAGCGACCTCAATCCCGGTCGAGGCGCAGAGCTCATTCTGCGGAGCCCTTGCGTGACCAGAATCCTGTTCTCGTCTGTGAGCGGCATCATATCCGCGAGCGTGGCCATGGCGACCAGATCAAGACAGCTCACCAGATCCTCTGAGACTTCCTTCTCGCGTCGGCTCACGTACGCCGTGAAGAGGCTCAGAAAGGCCTCGATCTCGCTCGGCTCGGTACCCGTGTACCGCCCAACGCGGGACTCGTCCTTCAGCCTCAGAAGCGATTTCTCCCCAATCGAAGGGAACGTCTTGCGAATCTCAGGCGCGACATCGACAACACCTATGTCCACGCCCGGTCCGAACGCCTGACGGAGCAGCCGATCTTGAGCCGTGGCGTCAAAGACGAGGAGCGGCATGCCCTGGAGGAAGGCCCCCAGACGTGAACTCTCAACATCGATCACTCCCGGGACAAGGCTCTCAGTGATGCGGTCCAACTCGACCATGTTCTCGAGCTTTACCGCCTCAAGGACCACTGAGTCATTCCCTGGCTTCGCATTGAGCAGACAGACCGGCTCGTTGAAGAAATCCGTCCGAGAGAAGGCGAGCGCGTACCGAACCTTGCTCACCAAGGCACAGGCGCAAAGGCCGGGGAACGGATAGGTCTCGTCCGGCATCTTCGGGTTGATGATCGCGATCGCCGGAGGGCGTGCCTCCTGAGGGTTGTGGTGGTCGATGATGATGGTGTCGATGCCGATGTCGCTCGCGTATGCGACCTCATCCGCATTGGAGGTGCCACAATCGACGGCGATGAGGAGCGTCACATCGTTCGCCGCGATCTCATCAATCACGTCGCGAGTGATACCGTAGGCATCATCGCCCATCGGGACACCCCATGAGACCTCGAGGCCGAGTGCTTGGAGCGCCTCGACCATCAGGACCGTACTGCTTATCCCGTCCGCATCACGATCGCCAAAGACGTGGATACGTTCACCCTCGGATTCGGCCTGGGAGATCCGCATCACCGCGTCCGCCATCTCTTCGAACAAAAACGGGTTGTGCAAGAACCGGAGATCGTCTTCAAGGAAGAACTGCATCTGGGCGGGGTCATCGACTCCGCGTCGTACAAAGATGGCAGCGGTGAGGAGATCGATGCTAAATCGCTCCGCAAGTTCCTTCACGCGGCGCGAATCGATGGGTCTCTTGATCCATTCCATCTAGAGCGACTCGTGTTCCTCCACGATGATCGGACCCTGGTCGCCGGCTGTTGCGGCCACGGTGACCGCCGCGCTCACCTGATCTGCTGCCGCAATTGCGGCGGCATCGTCGCGACCGAAGACAAGCGCGATCTCTTCGTCGGCCTCAACACGATCGCCCACCTTCTTACGGAACGCA
>JANQQY010000195.1 GCA_028284845.1 Spirochaetales bacterium | reverse complement strand
CTGCTCGGGCCCGAGCCGGCAGCTGGCTATCGGCTGAGCTTCAAGGCATTCCCGGCGTAGTCGCTCCTCCCGCGCCGGACGACGTCTACGGCCACGGATACTGGGGCTTTCCCCTCCGGATCGTCTCCGAAGAGCTCGGCGCGACGCGGGATGAGTTCCGCGAGGCGCTCGCCGCCGAGGGCATCAAGACCGATATCTGGATCTCAAAGCCGCTCTACCTCTATGATGCCCTCGCGAAGCAGGTGAGTTTCGGCGATTCGCACTGGCCGTTCCAGGGTGCCGGGAACGACCAACCAAAATACGAGCAAGGGTTGTGCCCCAACGCCGAACTCGCGCTCAACCAGCTCTGCAACATCGTGCGGATCCACGAGGAAATCTCGGATGAGGATCTGGCGAGCGTCGCGACGGCGATCAAGAAGGTGGCACACGGTCTGAGGAGGTAGATGACCGACCCCGGACACTTTCGGCTCAACCCGCACCACACGGCATCTATGAGCGATCCAGGTCCGTCTCGCGGAGAGATCGCCTGGAAGACCGCACTTGGTCGTCAGTGGTACGCCCCTCCGATCGTCCATGGTGATCGCGTCATCTGCGGTTCGCCCGGTCGCAAGGGGCGGAAGCTTCTCTGCCTGGATGCCGCCACCGGAGACCTTCGCTGGGAGGTGATTGGTGCCCGTGAGCCGGAGGCCGGAGAGCTTCCGGCACGGATGAGGGTGAGTTCTCGTATCGTCGACGCGGGGGATGTGATCTATGTCCGTCCGCTTGAGCACGATCGAATCTACGGCATCTCGCCGGACGACGGAACGGTCGTCACGAGCATCCCCGGGAGCGGATCGCTTGACTACCGAACGCACCCACAACCGCTCCTCGTCGGCGACGACCGGTACCTGATCTACCCGGCAGGCACCGGTGCCGGCACGAGCCCTTCAACCGGGCAGGCCGACTCGCGCATCTGGCGCACGATCGTCTGTCACGACCTCGCAGCGGGAGTCACGCATTGGAGGTTCCAGGTGGGGCAGTTCTTCTCCTCGCCGGCCGTGGGAGAGGAGTGTGTCTACGTTGGAACCTCCGAAGGCTACCTCTATGCCCTCCGCCTCGATCCTCCGGATCTCGATCGAGGGGGAATAGGGAACGCATCGGTCCAACGGATTGCGTGGTCGTTCCGCGCCGGAGAGGCGATCAACGGAGGGATCAAACTGTGCGGCGATGTGGTCCTCTTTGGCGCGAACGACGGGACCGTCTACTCGCTCCATGCCCGGACCGGCGCGGTGCGATGGAAGACTCGGGTCGCGGATCCGGAGCCGCGCGCGTTTATCCAGTTCTCTCGCCCCAGTGTGAGAGATGGCCGCCTGATGATTGGAAGTGCGTCTGCAGAGATCGCCTCTCTTGATCTGCAGAGCGGCGAGATCCTCGCCCGGATAGGAGCGACCGACTGGGTGCGTGCATGTCCCGTGATGACCGCCGACGCCGTCCTGGTCGCGAGCATTGACGGTCTGGTTCGGTGCTATGAACGATCAGGTTCAGCGTCGAGCGCGGATGAGAAGTATGACGTGCGATGGGAGCGCCGCATCAATGAGTGGCATCTCACCTGCGATCCTGTCTTGAACGGCGATACCGTCCTGATTACTACCTCTGATATGCGCCTCTGGTCGCTCGACATCACGACCGGCGAATTGCAATGGGTGCGTGAGATCGTTGAGTATCCCGACGACTACGTCGCCTTTGACGAGTTCCAATCCTCTCCGGCCCTCTCCGAGGGTAGCCTCTATCTGGGGACGCCCGGGCACTTTGTTGCAGCGGTGGACACGGAGACCGGTTCGATTCGATGGAAGTACGAGGTTGGTGGCGAAGTGCCGGCAGACCCCATTGTTGCAGATGGTCGGGTGTTTGTGGGGCAGCAGGGCGGTGAGGGACGATACTTCTGCCTCGACGCAAGAGACGGCCACGTGCTCTGGGAGCAGTCGATTGGCCGAGTGTGGGCCGCTTCGAGCCTCTGCGATGACCTCCTCTACGTCCCGGGCGCAGAAGGAGTCGCCTGGTGCATCAACGCAGCGGATGGAACGATCGTCTGGCGCAAGCAGCTCGCGAGTGATCTCTACGTGGCGCCGCTCGTCTGGGAGAACAAGGTTAGTTTTGGATCGTGGGACGAGTGGCTCTACACCTTCGACCGGTTCACGGGGCGTCTTCTGTGGAGGTTTCATGCGGAGACCTACCTGGATTCGAGCGCCCCGGTCTACATGGACGGAGCGATCTATCTTCCAACCATGGGTCCGCGATTCTTCTGTCTGGGCGCAGAGAACGGGAACGAACGCTGGCGGTACGTCCCTGATCCCGTCTGGACGACCAATGCGTCTCCCGCGGTCGCCGGAGACCGAATCGTAATGACCGTCTTCCTGGAAGGCGGGATGCCGTGGAAGCCGTATACCATTCATACGCGCTGCCTCAACCGACATACCGGCGAGGAGATCTGGTCCTTTCCGGCCGGCGGGCTCAACGGTCCGGTCATCGCCGGAGAGCGAGTCTTCTTCGCCTCAACCGTCCGCGGCGACCACGGATTCTACTGCGTCGACCTTGCGGGGAACGGCGATGGAACAACCAGCTTGCTCTTCCGAGTCGAGCTGGGCTTCACCGTGCTCGAGTCATGTGTCGCCGTAACGGGAAAGCGCGCCTACGCCTACGCGGAGGACGGCTACCTGTACGCGATCGAGTAGTGTAGGATCGCAGCGATGGCGGTACTAGCGTTTATTCAGCATCGACTTGGAAGAACCGACGGTGTCTCTCTGGAAGTAGACAAGTGGCGAACAGTCCTTGAACGGCATGGACACACGGTTCACTACATCGCGGGCAACGACGACGTACCTGGGGGATGTTCGATTCCCGAGCTCTACCCATTTCACCCCGACACCGCGCGGGTAATCAGAAACGCAACGCGTGAGCTCTCTGACTTTGAGAGCGCCGCAGAGCTCATGGAAGAGGTGCACCGGCTTGCAGGGCTGATCAAGCCACAGTTCGAGCGCTACCTGGATGAGCTCCAGGTCGACGCGATCCTACCCAACAATTTGCTGAGCGTGGGCTACAACCTGCCCGGCATGATTGCGCTTGGATCGATTATCGAAGAGCGGCGCCTCCCCGCGCTCTGCCACAACCACGATTTCTGGTGGGAAGACTCGGGCGAGGTCTATCCAACCGATGAGAAGGTCGTTGAGGTCTACAAGCGCTTTGCTCCCCCCGACCATCCGTGGGTGAGCCACGTCACGATCAATCGAATTGGCCAGCGTGCACTCCGCGAGCAGCGCGGCATCGAATCCACCGTCGTTCCAAACGTCTTTGACTTTGATGTCCCCGTTTGGGGAGAGGACGACTACAACGCCGACTTCCGCTCGTCTCTTGGACTCGGTCCGAACGATCTGATGTTTCTTCAGGCGACGAGGGTGCTCAATCGAAAGGCAATTGAGCTGGCCATTGACGTTGTGGGCAAGGTTGGGGAGCCGACGTTTCGCACGAAGCTTGAAGGACGACTCTACGATGGACGCATCTTTGGGCCGAACGACAAAATCGCCCTCGTCTGTTCCGGCTACATCGAAGGGATCGGATTGACGGATTCGTACCCGAGCGCGCTGGAGAAACGTGCGCGGGATCGGGGCGTTGAGCTGATCTGGGCGGGCGAGCGCGTGAAGCACTCTCGCGGCACAGCCGATTCTGGCGAGAAGATCTACTCGCTCTGGGACAGCTACGTGCAGGCGGATATGGTCACCTATCCCAGCATCTGGGAAGGGTGGGGAAATCAGTTCATCGAGGCCGTCTTCGCGAAGCTCCCGGTCGTCCTCTTCGAGTACCCGGTCTGGAAGACCGATTTGGGGCCGGTGGGGTTCGATGTTGCGACGCTTGGCGACACGATCTCCGGGCACGACGAGCATGGCCTTGTCGAAGTAGCCGAGTCCAACCTGATCAACGCAGTGGAGCAAGCGATCGAATTCCTGCGAGATTCCGACCTCAGGGAGCGGGCTGTTCTCCACAACTTCGAACTTGCGAAGAAAAGCTTCTCGTACGACGCCCTTGAGGGCTATGTGATGCCGCTTGTGAGCAAACTTCTCGACAGATAGCCGCTTCCCTGGTTCGACGGTTGTGCAGGTATTGCCCTGAGCATGAGCTCGTCTTTTCGATCGGATGTCTTTGCTGCGTCGAGGTGCTTATAACCGAATCGTCCTGGAACTCGGAACGTGCACACGCCATGAGCTCGGTCACGCCGACCCCAGCATCCCCTCATACACATCGAAGTGCTCGTTCTCAAACTCATCGGGATCGACGAACTTCATCCACAGTGCCTGATCCGGGTGATCGCCTGCAATCTTTCGCCGGCTGTGTCCGATGTCAGGATTCCTGCTGTGCCAGCGCACCTCTCCCATTTGCAGGAGGACGTACTCATTCGCGTGTTTGCTGAGAAGACGCTCGCGATTGTCCCGATAGTAGAGCCCCTGCTCGGCGGTAGTCTGTCTCCAGGAAGCGATGCGCCTCTGATCATCAAAAATGCCCGTGAAGAATGGACCGAGCGGGCTGCCTGCCTCTGAGGAGCCGTCGATTCTCTGCAGGTCGACGGTACCAAATCCTCTCTCCGCTGCGATCAGGAGGTGGTTTCGGTCCCGATGGAACGGGGGCGTCGGCCAGTCGTCGGATGGCGTATGGCCCATCAGCTGCGTGGTGTAGGCATCAGTCGCGATGCAGTGATCGCCCGCGATGATCACGCCGGCGTCAACCGGGTAGTCGCCGGGACCCCATTCCTCTGATGCCTGACAGACTATTCCGTCCAGGACGTTCAGCGCGGGATTGTAGATCCGACCGAGGTCGGCAAGGACGTACGGCAGCCGGACCAGGTGATGATAGTAGCTGCGTGGTCTGCCGTGCGGCGCAAGTGAGAGGAGGCCAAAGAGATTCTTGGTAGTCAGCGTGACGCCGGCGAATCTGTGATTCTTGACCTTCTGAACGGAGACGATCTCGTCAGCCTCAACGGAGGCGGCGGGGAGGGGATACCGGTCAAAGAGTGCGCCTCCGCCCGGGACTTCGGCCCATGTGACAGGTTCCGTGCGTCCATCCACGAGATTGACGCCGAACTCTTTGAGGACGGGCTTGAGGTGAGAACACTCGGGGCACTCGGGGCGGCCCCCGTGATCGACCCCGATGTCGATCGCGAAGAGCTCCGCTGTGGTCCGCTCCTTGAGCAATCTGAGCGTTGCCCGAGCGACCTGATCACTCACGAGCTGCTGACGGTGTCCATTCCGTACCACAACTCTCTCCGGCAGGAAGTCCTGGTTGAACTTGATCGCAATTGTCTTGGCCTGACCGAGCCGCTCCCATGTCCTCCCGAGCGAATCGGTGGCGCGCTTGAGCGACTGGTAGACCTCGTCATCCGTGGAGGTGTGGCCACAGGCGACCGCCCGCACCGTGTAGTCAGTTTTCGTCACGCGGGAAGCGTACGCCTGCGGACGCAGGTGGGCAAGCTTGGTCAGTCGGGGCGTGCCTACCAGTTTGTGAATGAACCATCGGGTCGATGAAGGCGCGGAAGTGGACTCTCCTCGTAGGGGTAGTTGCCAAGCGCGTCATGGTTTAGCTCCACGCCGAGACCGGGGGAGGTTGGTGGCAAGAGATGGCCGTCAGTCCACTCTGGTTGGCCGGTAATCATGTCAGGCAGGCTCTCGCCGGGGCGTCTTGGAAGTTCCTGGACCCCGAAGTTCGGTGTGGCAAGATTGAGGTGGAGGCACGCCTGCGTGCTGACGGGTCCAATCGGATTGTGAACCGCGAGCCGGATGTAGTGCGTCTCGCACCAGCAGGCGATCTTGCGCGCCTCCGTGAGCCCGCCACAGATCGCGAGATCGATTCGAGCATAGTCGATGAGATCCTCCTCGATCACCTGGCGAAACTCCCACTTGCTCGAGTACTGCTCGCCCGCCGCTATCGGGACGCCGGTTGCTTGACGGAGCCTTCGGTAGGGGTTGGTGTCCTCGCTTCGAAGCGGGTCCTCTATGAAGAATGGTCGATATTTCTCCAC
>JANQQY010000224.1 GCA_028284845.1 Spirochaetales bacterium | reverse complement strand
TGCGTTCCTCGACTACCGCAGCTCCGCACGGTACTCCCGAAGCCAGGTCAGCGCCGGCCGCTCGGTTCCGTCGACTTTGAGCAGATGGGCTGACCGGTTGTAGGTACGACCCTCCAGATAGCCCCAGGTCGTCACTCCGCGGACCGCCGGATGCTCGGCAAAGATGGTCATCAAATCGCGCACTATCTCGAGTTGCTCGTCGTCGTCGCGTCTGCCAACGTCGAGTTCGGTCACATAGATCGGAAGCCCGGTCTCCGCGAGGCGATCCAGATTTGTCTTGATGAGATCCCGATCGGCATCCTCCAGAAAGTGTGCCTGCACACCGATTGCGTCGATGAGATCGCGCTCTTTCAGGAGCCCGATCAACCGTACGTACGGCTCAACAAGCGCCGTTGAACCAAGAATGCCGTAGTCGTTGGTCTGGAGAGCGGCATTCGGGAAGTATTCGCGCGCCAGCTCGAACATCGTGATCACCCAGTCCAATCCTGTCTCGCCCCATCCGCCAAATGTCTCGGAGTTGAGGATCTCCTCGTGGAGTGGCTCGTTCACAACATCGATGAAGTCGATGTCCGGGTACCTCTCCGCAACGAGCGCAAACCACTCCTCGGTTTCCGCGATCTGCTCCTCAACGGAGAGACTTTGTAGCCACAGCGGATGACTCCGGCCCCAGATCAACGTGTGAAGCCGAAACGGGAAGCCGTTCTCCTTCGCCACTGCATACGCGGTGTCCAGATCGGACCATTGCATTTCGTCGCGCACACGCTCCACGTGAAGCCACTTCCCGCCGTTCTCAGGAGTCACCTGATCCCAGTAGGTCGTGAAGGCAGGATCAGAGTCGAGGTCGTTTGGCCAGATCGTGCCAATAAAGAAGTCGTGGTTCGTGCGCGGATGATCTGCGGGCTGTGTGCATGCAATCACCAGAGTCGTTGCAACCACGACGAGAGTGGCGAGTCGGGTTCTCATGGGCCAAGGCAATCAGAGCGTGGGCCCGGGGTCAAGCCGTCAGGCGCTACGTCTGTTTCTCGTGCGCCGGGATGGAACGAAGGATCGCGTCACACAGTTCGGCCGGGGCCGTCGCCGCCAGGGCGTTCTGGAGCCGGTCGTCGTCACGCATCTGTTTTGCGATGGCGGCCATGAGTTGCAGATGGGGCGCACGGTCGTGTGGTGCGGAGGCGACGAGGAAGACCAGATGGGTCGGTTCGCCATCGAGCGCGGAGAAGTCGACGCCTTCGGTACTGAGGCCGACGGCGACTGCAATCCCCGTGACACCCGCGGTTCGCGCGTGAGGAATCGCGATGCCGCGTTCCATTCCCGTGCTGACGGTGGCCTCACGCTCGAGCACATCGGCTATCACCGTTTCGCGATCGTTGATTCGGTTGGCACGGTACAAGGCATCTACCAGTTCTCCAATGACACCCTCTTTGTCAGTTGACTCGAGTGGCACGACAACCGAATCCGGCGACAGGTGCTCATGCAGGCTGACTCCGGTCGCGGCACCGCCGGCGACATCGCGCCGGAGCTCTGTGGGAACCGCCACGTCTGCGATGCGAGTGACGCGATCGCGGACGTGAACGATGACCTCGTAGAGCATCGTCTTCGCGATCCCGGTGTCTTGCGGCCGGCTGTTAATTCTGATTGTCGTTGGGGTCCGATAGACAGTGAGGTAGGAGTCTTCGCGACGCAACCGATAGACGGTTCCTTCAAGCTCCAGCCGGTGGACGAAGAAGCCGTCCTCGTCGGCAACTCGAAGCACACCATCGGTGATGAGGTCTGCAAGTTCCTCATTGGGCAGATCGATCTTGGTCTCCTCTGTCGCAAGCTCGCCCCAACTGCCTCGGGTGCCGGAGCGAGAGCCTTTGAACGAGAGCGAGAGCGCCGGGGCACCAAGTGCGACGGAGAAGACGATCATCACGATCATGACTTGGAAGAGCTCGACGGAGAAATCGCCCAATGCGAGTCCGACGCTCGCGATGATGAGCGCAACCTCTCCGCGACAGACGGTTCCCAGGCCGACGCGGAGTGCGCCGAGCTTATTGAATCCGGTCGCGAGTGCCGGAATGGCGGACCCCACGATCTTCGCCCCCGCCGAGAGAAACGCAAAACCGATTCCCGGAAGCAAGATTCGAATGTCCAAGAGGACTCGCCAGTCGACAAGCATTCCCATCACCACGTAGAGAATGGGCACGAAGAACTCTGAGATCGGCTGTGTCTTTTCGGCCAGAACGTCACTGATGTCGGTCCGGGAGAAGGCGATGCCAATGATGTAGGCGCCGATGATGGATGCGACACCCGCCGCCTCAAAGAGCGCCGACACCAGGAGCGTCACACCAACGACGATGACCGCGTAGAGGTTGGGCGACACCTTTTCTCGGAAGAGACGCGAAAGCCGCGGAGCACCCTTGACCGCGAGGAAGGTTCCTCCGGCCAGAATGCCCAGAGCCAGCAGGGCAACCGGAAGGACCGTGCGTGCGAAGCTGGCATCTGCGTCGCGCCCCAGTTCTATTCCCCCAACTGCGAGCGCGATTGCCAGGAAGACGATGGCGAAACCGTCCTGCATGAGCGATGAGCTCACGATCGCAACCGCCTCAGGCGTAGCGATTTTTTTGCTCGCATGCAGGATGCGTGCCTGGATTCCGAGTGAGGTCGAGACCGAGAGGGCGGCGAAGAATATGACGCGTCGGTCCAGCACCGGCAGTCCAAAGAACACAATCGGCACGAGCGCCCCCACGATGAGGCTGAGGATGCTACTCCCCAATGCAACGGAGAGTCCGCGTCGACGCGCCCGTGCGAAGACACCGCTATCCGATTCGAGTCCAACAACCAGGACGTGTACAACGGCTCCAACGGCTGCGAATCCGTAGAGTTGGAGCGAAACCGGGAATGTCGCGCCGGAGAGCGGAACCAGGCCATCCGGGAATCCCGGGACGCCGACGCTTCCCAGGGCGTAGGGCCCGAGCAGGATTCCAATGGTGACCTCGCCCAGGAGTTCCGGCACACCGATTCTGCGGGCGAGCGCACCGCCGGCCTTCGCCGCGAGGATCACGACGCCGAGTTCAAGCAGCAGGCGCGTGATCTCGTGAGTCATCGCGAGATCCTGGAACTCGTCCACCGCGAAAACGGGTACCGCGAGAAGAAAAAGAAAGAGGAGCATCGGCCCTCGGGCACCGCTTCTGAGGCGGGGTAGCTGTCGCATCGAAACTAAAGTTAACGAATTGACTCTCGTTTATGCCGATGCATATTCTCATTATATGGCGGTTCAATCGATTGGAGTAATTGGAGTTGGTAAACTCGGGTCCGATGTCGCGCTCTCTCTTGCGGAGCGAGACCTCAGCGACATCGTCCTCTACGACAAGGACCCCGATCGCGCGAAACTCGTCGCGGAAGATCTTCGCGATACGGCGTTTGGGCACGTCTACAACTCCGCAATTTCCGCCGCGGACGATCTCTCCGACCTCGTCGATTGCGATGTGATACTGGTCGCCGCAGGCACCAGCACCGACGCGTCAATGAGTCAGGCGGAGTCGTACGCCAAAAACGCGACGATGATCGACGAAATCGCCTCTGCCTTTGTGGGCAGCTCCACGCTCTTTGTCGTGGCCGGCGAACCAATCGATCTGCTGACCACACGCCTTCGCCGCAGGCTTCGCGTTCCGGCATCGCGCGTACTCGGTCTGGGGGGTGTGGTCGACTCGTTCCGCCTGCGGCACCAGATCGCAACGCAACTAGAGCTCAATCCGGACTACGTCACAGCTCACGTGGTAGGCCCTCACGGCCCGGGTGTTCAGATCGTCTGGGAGTTCACGAGCGCGAATGGTCTGCCCATCACCGAAATCGTCGATTCCGAAATGCTCGCAAAGATTGAGGAGCGTTTCGCGAAGGAACGCTCGCTCAGGCCCGGACAATTGAGTGCGGGTACGAGTCGATATGCGCCCGCGATGGCCGCCGTTGAACTGGTCCGTTCTGTCGTCAAGGACGACAGAAGGGTGATCTCCGTCACTACCGAGTGGGACGGAGAGTTCGGCATCAGTGGTGTTGCGATGAGTGCGCCCGCCGTTATTGGTCGATTCGGGGCGGATCGCACCATTCTGCCCGACCTCTCGCAGGATGTCGTGAAGAATCTTACCGAGGCCGCTGCCGAGCTCGCAGGAATCGCATCAGATGGAGAGGCATAATAAATGAAGAAGGTCACGATCTACGGTACCGGCAACATCGGTTCTCGCCTCGCCTATTTTCTTGCGCATAGCCGGGACATCTCCAGAATTCGCCTTGTTGACTCGAACCCTGAGCGGACTCGGTCAACCGTTCTCGACTTCCTGGAAGCCAATATCGCGTTGAAGTCCAAGATCATGGTCGTCAATGCCGACGAACCGATCGAACTTGAGCTCAGCGATGTTGTCGTGATCGCCACGAGCACCGACGCTGGAATCAAGGCCGGCATCAACCAACTCTCTGAGAAGGATGTCCGGCAGCTCGAAGACATCTCTGCCCATATTGGTCACTTTGCTCCCCAAGCCTGGGTTGCCGTGATATCCCAACCCGCCGAGCTCATCTGTAGCGAACTCACAAGCAAGGGCTTTGTTGATCGAAACCGGGTGCTTGGGTTCCCGCTCCTGATCTATCGCGAATGGTATCGTGAGCAGATCGCACGAGTCGTTGGTCTGACGAGAGAGGATGTTCGAATCACCACGGTTCGCACCCTTGAGGGCGTTGAACTCGTTCCGGAGCAGTGTGCCGTTGGCGGTGTGCCACTTCTTTCGTTGATTGATGATCCCGCCGAGCTTCCGAGCGCGCCGGATATCGCCTCAATGGCACATCGGATCTCCGGTGCTCAGTACTCCCCGGCTGCGGTTGCCGCCGGCGTCGTGGGTGAACTCGTGAGCAAGCGACGACAGGTCATCACCTCGATTGTGCCTGCGGGTGAGAACAAGAGCTTTGTGGAGACCAAGGCGATTGTGGGACCGGAGCGCTTTGAGCGCGAGATCGAAATGAAACTCTCAGACGATCAAGCGAAGGGGCACGCTGCTTATCGAGCGGAAGTGCTCAAGGCAAGCTCGTAGCCGTCGTACGCCGCGATTAACCGGCGATCACGAGATAGGCGAGAGTCGCCGCGAAGAACCCTGTCACGAGGAGCATCACGTTTGGGAAGGCGAATCGCATTCGTTCGATCCGTGGCCCAAGCGTGTCGGCGGCAGGCAGGAGCCGCGCAATGACGAATCCCACTCCGACCGTTGCA
>JANQQY010000169.1 GCA_028284845.1 Spirochaetales bacterium | reverse complement strand
GTGCCGACCACGGCACCGGTCTCGACCGAGATGAATCTGCGCGCGAGGGCGAGGCTGCTGACGACGTCCTGATCGATCTCGTACTGCGTCTGCCGAGTGGCCAGCAGCACCGGTCCGGGAGCATCTCCCGAAAAAAGCGTCCGAAGATCCTGCAACTCGCCTGCATGATCCCGAAGCCGGTCGGCGTCGATCTGTGCCGATCCAAAGACCCGCTCATCGTAGAGGCTCACGTAGGCCGAACGAACCGTCGACTGCCGCTGCACCACACGATCAAGAATGATGCGGACGCGGAACAGGTCATCGAATCCGACCGAATCGTCGAGCGGGGCAGGGCTCGAAGCCACATCTTGCAGGTAGCTGTCGGTTACGACAATGCGTGAGAGCGCGTCTGCATGGCGGTAGAGCGACTCGAGGTTTCCCGCTATGTAGTCGAGATTCCGTACTTCGGACTCGATCGCACTGTCTATGGTGAGCCCGCGCACGATGCCGGTATAGAGTCCGACGAGCAAGAGCATCGGTACCACGACCGAGAGGGCGATGAGCAGATTGAGCTTCCCCGCCAATGGGAGATCGCGGTAGCGCTGCCTGAATGCCAGAACCCGCATCAGCGAAGCATACCACGAGGAGAGCGCCGCTATGGTGCTTCCTCCTCAGACCGAGTGCCGTCGACATCTCTGAAGCGGACGGTCATGGGGTCGACGCCGAGCCGATCGAGCCTCCCCACGAGATCAGCCATATACTCCCGTGTCCGTGCCATATGCTCGCCAATGATCAAACAGGCGCGATCGACCTCTCGATTGGTAAGTGCTGAGATGAGATCCAGATGCTCTGAGAGTGTCTCCCCGGGCGCGCGGATCAGACCGGCGGTGAAACATCGGCTGTGAATCTCGAACTCTTCGAACATGCGCTTCACCAGACGATTCGGACACATTCTGACCAGCATCGCGTGAAACTCTTCATCGCACAGCCGATACCCCGCCTCATCATCTGCGGTCGCAGCCTCCTCAAACCCTCGCGCCACCTCCTGGAGAGTCTCGATCTGCCTATCAGAGATCGACGGCGCGAGGTCGCGGACAACCACGGTCTCAAGCGATTCGCGGAGGGTGAAGAGTTCGTAGAGTTCCTTGACCGAGAGGTCAGTCACAAAGAAGCCGCTGTTCGGAACGTGGCGGACCAGATCGTGCGCCGCCAGCAGATGAAGGGCCTTTGAGACGGGGGTTCGGCTCGAATGAAGCTCCTCTGAGAGTCGGATCTGGTTGATGCGTGCCCCCGGTGCAAGACGCTTCTCAACGATCAGCCTGCGGATGGCGCGGTAGGCCTCCTCTGTGGTCTGCGTCTGTGAGTTCTTTGCCATTCTGGTAAGCATACGCTCCGCTCACTCCTCGTCAATTGCGCCGATCTTCTCCATTTTAGCATCCAATCCACTAAAATTGAATTCAATTCTTGACAACGAGAGTTCAAGGTAGTTGTATCAATACCCAGATGAGCATGGATTCGATGGTAGAAGGTCTTCTAAATCGGTCTCGCGCCGCGTTTCGCGAGTACGAGTTTGCCTCGCAGGAGGAGGTAGATGAGCTCTGCGCGCGAGTCGCGTGGGCCTGCTCCGAGCCGACATTTGTGAAAGAGCTGGCGGAAATGACCTTTCGGGAGACGGGATTGGGCACCGCCGATGCGAAAGCAGCCAAGATGGGCAAGATCAAGGCGCTCTATGCGCAGACACTCGGCACGCGAACCTGCGGCATCATCGAGCGCGACTTGGAGCCGGGAATCGTGAAGTACGCGAAGCCGATTGGTGTCATCGCCGCCTTGATTCCGGTGACCAACCCCGAACTCACTCCGGCTACCAAGGCGCTCTGGACGCTCAAGACTCGGAACTCCGTCATCCTCGCGCCTCACCCGCGCGCCGTCCGGATCAACACCTTTGTTGCAGACCGAATTCGCTGGGTCCTCCGCAACATGGGCTACCCGCCCGACCTGGTGATCGCGGTCGAAGAGTCGAGTGTCGAAAGCAGCCGGCAGCTGATGGAGGGAGCAGACCTCGTACTCGCCACCGGGGGCGCGAAGATGGTTCAAGCCGCTTACTCGAGCGGGACTCCGGCCTACGGCGTTGGAGCAGGAAACGCCTACATGATCGTGGACGGAACGATGGACGTGACGGAGTCTGCGGAGATGATCCGACGCTCCAAGACCTTCGACAATGCGAGCGGATGCTCGGCCGATAACGGCTGCCTGATCTACGGCGAGGTCTACGAGAAGATGGTCGCCGCCCTGAAGGCGGAGGGCGGGTATCTCGTTGAGAGCGACGAGGAGAAGGAGCGACTCCGATCAACGCTCTGGACCGCCCCGGGGGTCTTGGATGCACGGATCGTCGCTCAGCCGGCCCTGCGTATTGCGGAACTCGCCGAACTCGAGGTGCCGCCGGACATTGCGTTCCTGATGGTGCGGGAAGAGGGTATTGGCCCGGACTACCCCTTCTCACGAGAGAAACTCTCTCCCGTTCTTACGCTCTTCACCTGGGATGAGTTCGACGAGGCGATCGATATGGTGAACGAGATCACGGGACACTCGGGCACCGGCCACTCATGCGGTATCCACTCCAACGACGAGGAGCGAATCCTCAGGCTTGGCGATCGAGCTCGCGTTGCACGGGTGACGGTGCGTCAGCCTCACGCGTTCTCGAATGCCGGCGGCTGGCACAATGGGCTTCGGCCTACGTGCACGCTCGGCTGCGGGACATGGGGCGGCGGTATCGCGAGCGAGAACGTGGACTTCTCGCATCTGCTCAACATCACACGCGTCAGCTTCCCCGTTGACCGGCCGGTCCCTTCGGATGAAGAGGTCTTTGGTCGCGCGGCGATGGAAGCCGTTGCGAGCTGGGAGCGTGCGCGATGACTGGAAAGGGGATTGGAACTCTACCAATCGAGAGCGCGACGATTCACGAGGTTGCGCCGCGAGACGGCTTTCAGATGATCAAGGAGCGAATCCCGACGGAGACAAAGCTCCGCGTGATCGAAAAGCTGGTGGAGTCCGGCCTCAGCACGATGCAGCTCACCTCCTTCGTGAACCCTCGCGCCGTCCCGCAGATGTTTGACTCCGCGGAAGTGGTCAGATCGGTTCTCGATCGCTTTGGCCCACGTCGCTTTTCCGTGCTCGTGCCCAACCACAGAGGAGCGACCCTCGCCTACGAGGCCGGGATGCGACGAATCGACTATGTGATCTCAGTCAGTGAAGCTCACAATCGCGCGAACGTTGGAATGGATCACGAGCGATCGTGGTCACAGCTCGAGCGTTCGCTTGCAGCCTATCCGGACGTGCACTTCAGGCTCGACCTCGCCACTCTTTTTAGCTGTCCCTTCGCAGGTCGAACATCGGTTCCGGACGCAGTGGCCGCGGTGGAACGAGC
>JANQQY010000159.1 GCA_028284845.1 Spirochaetales bacterium | reverse complement strand
GGCCCAGCGTCTGCTCGTAGACGTCCAGCGTTCTCAGCACCACGTCGCGCTCGCGCACCGGGTCGTGCGCGTAGTCGGACAGCAACTCACCCTGCTCGTAGTTGTGCGCGAGAATTTCGCAACCGCGCTCGACCGCCGCATCGACCATGGCCCGGCGGCGCAGGCAGGTCTCGGCGTTGACCGTGCAGCCGGGCGTCACGCCGACCGAGTCGAAGGTCTCGAACAGCCGGAAAATACCGACCCGCTGGCCGTACTCGCGCCAGGTGAAGTTCGGGAAGTCCGGCACGTTGCCCGGCAACACGTCCGGCAGAATCGCCGGGCCGCCCGCGTAGTAGGGCTTGTCCGTATCCTTGACCAGGTCCCAGGTCTCGAGGTTCAGGGTGATCATCAGCGCGACCCGCGCGCCGTTCGGCCAGCGCAGCGGCGGGCGTGCCGGCAGCGGGCTGTATTCGTATTCCATCGTTCTAGTTTTCCTTTACCAGCGCGGCCGCCTGTTCACCGGCCAGTCGGCCGAAGGTGGTAGCCGTCAAAAGGCCGTTACCGGCCATATACCCATCACAGCCCGGGCCGGATACGCCGCGGGCCGCACCGCCGCCGGCGAACAGGTTCGGCATCGGGCTGCCGTCTTGCCGACGCACGCGGCCCTGCTCATCCACGGCCAGGCCACCCTGGGTATGAAACAGCGCACCGGTGACCTTCACCGCATAGTACGGCGGCTCGAGCATCGGCTTGCCGGTGAAGTCCCGGCCGAACTCGTCCTGCTGCTCGCCGGCCTTCATCGCGCCCACGGCCTGCATGGTCGCGGCCAGGCCATCGCGATCCACGCCGATCAGTTCGCACAGAGCAGGCAGGTCAGCTGCACTGCGAATCGCGCCGGCGTCGATCGCGTCCCGATAGTCTTCGAACTCCTGCATGAGTTCGTGCAGGCGCTCGTCGTAGATGGTCCAGGCGACGTGTCCGGGCTGATTCAACACGTCGACGGCCTGCTCGGAGTAGCCACGCGCTTCATTGGAGAAGCGCTGCCCATCGCGGTTGACCTGGAACCCGCCTTCGACGATCACCGGCCAGAGTATCGGCACGCCGTAACCTTTCGCCAGGCCCGCATGGCCCTGGTAAGACGCGATGTCTTCGATCGCCGCACCGAGTTCACGGCCCCAGGCGATGGCATCTCCCTTGTTGCCCGGGTGCCCGTAGAACTCTGCGTGCTCGAGCTCCGGGATCAGCTCGGCCACCATCTCGGCGTTACCGGCGAAGCCGCAGCAGGCCAGGATCAGCGCGTCGCAGCCCAGGTCCTCGTGACCGCCGTCCGGGCGACTGACGCGCACGCCGTGAATGCGCCCGTCGTCGTCGGCGAACAAATCGGAAACCAGCGCTTCGGTCAGCACGTCGACGCCGGCGCGCTCGGCGGCCAGCGCCAGCGCGCCCATCAGTTCGCCGCCGGTGCGATTGGGCGTGCCATGCATACGCATGACCGTGTGCCCCGGGTACAGGAAACTATCGACCAGCGAGAACGGAACGCCGTGGTCGTCGGCCAGCCACTCGATGGTCTGCGCCGACTCGCGTGCCAGCGCCAGCGCGATGTGCTCGTCTGTCTGCCCGTGAGTCTTGCCGACGATGTCGGCGGCCAGCAGCTCGGGCGAATCCTCGATGCCCTTGTCGCGCTGGAAGCGCGTGTTGGCCCCTGGGATCAGCCCGGTCGACATCGCCGTGGTGCCGAGATTGCTCTTGTCTCGCTCGAGCACCAGCACTTCCGCGCCGGCCTGCGCCGCGGCGAGACCGGCCGTCAACCCGCATCCGCCACCGCCAACGATGACGACCGGGATATGGGCTGTGAAGTCGGCTGCGTCAGGCGACAGAACGGTCATGGTGCCCGCGCGGCCGCCAGCAGCAGCCACTCCGCCCGCTGCGGGCGGTTCTCAGCTGCCACCGGCAGGCTCGTCGCGAAAGCTGGCCATGACGCTGGCAATGAAGTGCTGCCGCTGCTCATCCAGCTGGGCTGCCAGTTCGGCGTCCGGCTGGAAATGCTCTATTTCGTCCTGCAGGTCGATGCCGCGGGCGGCCAGTACCTTCTCGGTCACGACCTGCCGGTCTTTCAGCACCCAGACCTGTTCGGCCAGGGCCGCCAGCGCCTGCATCAGCCGGCTTTCCGGCCCGTCGCCCGGCACCGCCCTACTCCGGCTTGTGGGCCACGGTGACCCACGGGTAGCGGAACTCTTCGATGTGCGCAAAGCTGCGCGCGTTCACGAAGCCGACCTCTTCGGCCACCGCTGCGAGATCGATGGTTGCGGCTTCCAGCCAGTGCGGCTCGCCGCCATTCACTGCCAGATAGTAGGCGCGCCACTCGGTCAGGCGATCCATATCGCGGAAGGGCCGGACGTCGCTCATCAGCATGTCGCCACCCGGTTCGAGCAGTCGATACGCTTCGGCAAAAATGTTGCGAATGGCACTCGCCGGCATCTCGTGCAGCAGGATGAAGGAGGCAACGAGATCGAAGCTACCTGATTCCAGACCGGTATTTTCTGCCGGCACCTGCAAAAGTCGCCAATTCCAGCCGCGCTCGTTGGCCGCACGCTGGGCCTGTTCCATCATCGTTGCGCTCATGTCGCAGCCGGTGATCTGTGCGTCCGGGAAGGTCTCCTGCAGCGGCACGGTGAAGTGTCCGCTGGACGTCCCCATCTCGAAGATGCGCTGGTAGTCCTGGCGCGGCAACTCGCTCAGTACCGAACGGCGCTGACCGAAAATATCGCCCGGATAGTTCTTCGCCACGTATTTGCGATGGATAATTTCGCCGTGCACGAAGCCCTGGTAGGGATGGCCATCCCAGCCGCCGGTGGTGCGATGGAATTCGACGCCCCTGGCGTAGTCAGGCGTCGGGTCCTGGTCGGCGCGCTCGATCTGGGTCGGGCCTTTTTCCAGCTGATCGAGTTCCGGCAGGATCTCCGGCTTGATCTCTTCGAAGGCCTCGTGCGCAACTACGCCATGACGCTTGGACAGGAACTCGCCCATTTCGCTCCAGGCAAAGTAGGTCGGCGAATCGGCCATCGCTGCATCGACCTGCGCGATGCGCTCGTCGAGGTCTTCGGCCAGGCCATTGTCGACCAGGCCGCGGCTGGCCATGAGCTCGTTGACAGTCGGCCCGAGGCCGCCTGACCACATGCCGAGGTCGGCGAGGAAGTCGACCGACGCGCGGCCCTTCTGATGCAACTGCACTTTCATACTGCGTATCCCGTATTGGTTATGGGCATTCCCGAACTATACACAATCACCAGTCGCTGGTGGTCGCGGTTGCGGCGGGCACAAACACCACGTAAGTTCTCCACAGTTCGATAACCTATAACCATCAGTTATAGTGGCCGCGGTGGATATTCAGCAACTCAAATACTTCGTCAATGCCGTGGAATTGCGCAGCGTCAGCGATGCGGCCAAAGCCATGTCAGTCACGCAGCCGGCCGTGACCAAAGGCCTGCGCAAGCTCGAACAGGAACTCGACGCCCCGTTGCTCGAGCGCGGCCCCGGCGGCGTGCGCCCGACCCGCTTCGGTCGCAGTTACTACGCGCATGCGCGCGCGGTACTGAAACAGCTGGAGCGGGGCGAGGCAGAGATCCTGGAGCTGCGCGGTGACGCGCCGGCAGAGCTGACCATCGGCACCACACCGAGTTTCCTAGACGCGTTGCTGCCGCGGGTCATCGGTGAGTTCGGCCGCGCCTGGCCGAACGTGCGCCTGAATATCGTCAAGAACCTGTCGCCGGCGCTGATCGCGCAGACTCGAGACGGCGAACTGGACGCGGCATTCATGCTGCTCGGCCGCCGCGACGCACCGGGCGGCCTAGTGTACGAAGCGCTGGGCGACGTCGAAATCGTGTTCGTTGCCCGCCGCGACCATCCGCTGGCGCGCCGCGACGAAGTCAGCGCGAACCAGCTGGCCGCGGCCCGCTGGCTGCTGCTCGACTCGCCGTTTGACGCTTGCCACGCGAACCATAAAAAACTCGTCGAAATTGCTCGCGACGATCGCGAGGAACTTGAGTCGTTCGAGGAGAGGCACGTGCGGTCGGGTAGCTTCAAAGAGAACGCGCCGGTTGAACTCGAGCCAGCTCAGTTCCCGGTTGATGAATCGACGCGACATTGCTCCTCCCTACCCTATGATGATGTTCAGGCCGAACACCTCTTCAAACATATTGGCCTTTGCGGAAAACCCGTACCGCTCAATCGAGATGTCCCCGGTGAACTCACAGTGAAGAAGGACATCCCCGCGGTTCACCTCAACGCGAATATCGTTGACTCGCTGCGCATGCCCGCGATCGAGGGCGTCCGCCACGCGGAGTATGCCGGCGAGCTTGGAGACCTGCATGCGCTGTTCCCGGCGCAGCGACGAGTAGCTCGAGTGCGACTGGTTGGGGAGACTCCTTCGATGGTAGCGGACGACGTTGGAGATGATCCGTAGGTCATCACGACTGACCCCAAAGATCTCGGAATTCTGGATGATGTACTGTCCGTGCTTATGATGCCCACTCGCGCGAATGTAGATCCCAATGTCGTGGAGAATAGAGGCGACCTCGAGAAGAAGGCGGGAATGGCGGTCGAGCGCGTGCTCACTCTGCAACTGATCAAAAAGGCTGAGCGCGAGATCCGCGACCTTGCGTGAGTGCTTCGCATCGTAGTGGTAGCGGCGTGCCAGATTCTCCGCGGAGGTGATGACCTGACCGTAGAACTGCCGCTCAACAGCCCACTCGCTTCCAAGAGCAAAGCTCATGAGAACACCCTCGCGAATACTCACATCGGGAACGATCAGTTGGTCCGCGGAGGTGCTCTCAAGGAAGTGCCGGTAGACCGTGAGCGCGGGAACCAGTCCCTCGGCCTCGTTATAGGTGACGTTGTTTCGTCGCACGATCTCGTCTGTGGTGCGATCCTGGAGTTCACGGAGGTAGTGATAGAAATCGTCCCGGGAGATGACCCAGTAGTGCTCTTCTTCCTTGTGACCGACTCGTGCCGCCACGTGTCGAGCATCACCCCCGACTGCAACAAAGAAGGTGATTCGCTGGAGTTCAAGCTCGGAGTTGAGGAGATCACGACTCACACGAACACTCTCGCGCACGAACCCCTCAATCTGGTCGGAATCAGTCCAGTGAGGTTGTCCCTGTTGCTCGAGGCGAACGGTTCCAATCCGAAGGCTGTGCGCCGCAATCATTTCCCCCTGTTGGAGGAGCATGATCTCAGTCGTTCCACCGCCAACTTCGATGATCATCGAGTTCGACGATGAGAACTCGGCGCTCATTGATCGTACAGCGTGCTGGACAGCGAGGAAGGTGAGATGATTCTCTTCTATTCCCTCAACGATCTCGATCTTGAGTCCGGATCGAACGCGGACCCGGTCGACAAAGGTGTCGCGGTTTCGGGCCTCTCGAATGGCGCTTGTCGCGATGACACGAATCGCTTCGTCCGGGACCTTCCAACCTGTGATCAATTCCCGAAAGCCAACAAGAATGTCGATGGCGCTCTGCATCGTTTCGCGCGAGAGCGATCCGGAGATAAACACGTCTCGACCCAGCGAGACCGGCTTCGCCGCGCGATCGAGTCGTTCCCACTCGCCGCTCGGACCGAGCTGCGCGACGACCATGCGAATGGCTGAGCTTCCTATGTCAACGACGGCAGCAAGGCCTGCCTTCTCCATCTACTCTCCCGTGCCGATCGCCGCCGCGCCAATGACCACGGAGTAGTCCCCAAGCGAGGCGAGCACGATGCTCGCATCAGAACGGATCATCGAGTGCTGCATCGCGCTCTCCCGCACCCATTCGAGGTATTGCTCGCCGAGCTTCTCCGCGAGTCCGCCGCCAAGCACGACAACATCCGGATCAAAGATATCGATCAGACTCCCAATCCCAACACCAAGATACCAAGCTGCCCGCTTCACAACCTCGATTACCGGCTGCTCCCCCGCAGCCATCGCCTTTTTGATGAGGTTACTCTTCACGCGACTGATGTCTGTACCCGCCGACTCAAGAACGGTCTCGGACTGACCGGTCATCGCGAGGTGAACAAGATCCTTCGCGATCGCTGTCTTCGACGAGACCGCCTCGAGACAACCCAACTTGCCGCAGCCGCAGCGAGGTCCGCCCGCTTGAACGATCATATGGCCCACTTCACCCGCCTTGCCGTGGCGCCCGCGATAGAGCTCGCCGCCAAGGACAACGCCGCCGCCAACGCCGGTTCCCGGAAAGACACCCAGTACGTTCTCCTTATCCAGGGCGGCGCCCGCGATGAACTCGCCATAGGTGCCGGCATTCACGTCATTCTCAAGTTGAACTCGTAGGCCCAGCTCATCCTGAAGCTTGTCTCGAAGTGGGTAGTCGTGCATCGAGACGTTCGGCATCGCAATCACGTGGCCACGTTTGTGGTCGATGGGACCGGGGACGGCGATCCCAAGACTCGAGACGTCGGATACGTCGAGCGAGGATTTTTCGAGAGCGACCCGAACCACGTCGGCAATCGCAAGCATCGTCTCTTCGTTCCCGGCGCCTATTGGAGTTCGCTTCTTCGCATGCTCGATCTCCTGGTAATCCGAGTCGAGAACCGCAGCGAGCATCTTTGTTCCGCCCATGTCGAGTCCGACTGTTCGCGCCATAGCGCCTCCGCGGCGAGTGTAGCAGAGGTGGGCTCTTCTTGCTTCCGCTCAGGTGGTTCGGTAGGTTCAGCCAGTGAGCGATCGATACGGTGGGGTCATCCTTGGCCGCTTTATGCCACCGCACACCGGACATCAATACCTGATTCGATTCGCCCAAGAGTATGCTGGCAAGCTCGACCTCTTTGTCTGTACGCTCGCGTCTGAGCCGATTCCCGGAGCAATAAGATACGAGTGGATGCGCGAGCTCTTCCCGGCGGCCAAAGTCACGCATATCACGGACGAGATTCCAGAGGCCGCGCGGGACCAGGAGGGAGCCGAGGAGATCTGGGCTCGGAGTCTTCGCAGACGGATGGATCACGATCCTGCCTACGTGTTCGCGTCCGAGAGCTACGGTCTGGCACTCGCATCCGCCCTTGGCGCAGAGTTCGTTCCGGTTGATCCGCAGCGCTCTGTCTTCCCAGTCTCCGCCGGTATGATTCGCGACGACCCGTTTGAGTACTGGCAGTACATCCCAGACGCGGTCCGACCCTACTTCGCACGACGTGTAGTCGTCCTTGGCGATCACGAAGAGGCGTCTCAGATGTGTAGCCGGCTCGCACGTGAGTTTTCGACTATCAGCGCAACAGACTACACGGAGTTCGTGCGGCGGACGTCGTTCAAGTCTCCTGCAACGGGCGGGCGCATTGCCGCAGCCAAGGCACAGATCGCGAGCGAGAACGCCCTCCTGGGGAGCGCGAACCGCATCCTCTTCACGCCGACCGACCCCGACCTCGTTCCACTCGCCGACCAGGCAACGAACGCGACGCGTACGCCGCCGCTGCTCGTTGTGGCGCTCCAGTCGGTTCCTGATTGGTATCAACGCCAGGTTCAGGAGGCCGGCGGAACCATTCTGTCCGGCAGTGCGGCCAACGTAGATGCGGCACAGACCTTTCTTGTTGAGACGCTCACGAAAAAGTGACATTCCCTCTAAATACTCAATCCCGATGACAGGCACGAGCACGGTGACTATAGTGGGGAACGGATGGTCCGGTCGTTAAACCGCGAAATCGTGGAGCAGGCGGTCCGAGAGCGAAAGATGCTCACGCTGACCACGCATGCCTACTTCGCGGACGAGCGCGAGTACGTTGATGACATTCTCAATTACTTCCTTGAGGCGGCCGGCCGGCCAGGACTGCGCGACCAGCTTACCTACTGCATTCACGAACTGGCGAACAATGCAAAGAAGGCCAACACAAAGCGAGTCTATTTCGAAGAGAAGGAACTCGACATCCACAATGAGTCGGAATACTGGATTGGAATGCGTCACTTCCGAGAAGAAACGACTCGCAACATCGAGGTGTATCTGGAGCGGCTCCGACAATCGGATCTCCACATCAAAGTGCAGTTCAAGCTCAACGGCGATTCCATGATGGTGGCGGTCCGAAACAACGTCCGCCTCGCCCGTGTTGAGCGGGAGAAGATGGAAGAGAAGATTGCCCGGAGCCACCAATACGACAATATGGCTGACGCCTACGCGAGCATCGAGGACTCGAGCGAGGGCGCGGGGCTGGGGATCGTGATGATGATCATCATGCTTCGCAACTTGGGTCTCAGCGAGGAGATCATCCGGTTCTTCACGAACGAAAGCGAAACCTTCGTCCTGCTCACCATTCCGGTCGCAGGGGACGAGATGAGGGGTACTCCCGTCGATGACAACGGGTCGAGCACCACCTTCTCAATTGACAGCACCCAAGACGGGGTCTAAGGTCGAATCATGTGGCCGCTGATCTGGGCCGTAGCCGGTCTCGTCTTTGTCGTGTCCGAGTTTATTGTCCCCGAGTTCGTCATCTTCTTCTTCGGACTCGGCGCACTTCTCAACTCGGCACTCGTTGCTCTCTTCCCAGGCCTTCAAGCGAGCGTCCCGCTCCAGATTCTCACGTGGCTTGGCTTCTCGACCGTCTCGCTCTTCTCTCTCCGGCGCTACTTCGCTCGATGGTTCAAGGGCCGAAAGTTTGAGGACGACGACCAGGAAGAGTGGATTGGCCGCTCGGCAAAGGTAACCGAAGCGATCGCGGAGGACAGCCCCGGTCGCATCAGTCTGAACGGTACGACGTGGGTGGCGGAAAGCTACAACGAGGTCTTTAAGCCCGGGGATCGAGTTGAGGTCGTGCGTCGCGAAGGAACACGGTTCCTCGTCACAAGATCGCTCAGTGGGCTCCTTCCGGTGGACGATGACGACGATCAATCGCCATCCTCTGACCCAACCTGATCTGAATAGAGCACCCGTCCGCGGGTAGTCCAATAGGAGGCACTATGGGAATCGTTGGTACATATCTGTTGACCGGTGCGATCCTCGTTCTGTTCTTCCTCGTGTTCTTCAAACTCATCCGCATCGTTCCGGAGCAGGAAGCGTGGGTTGTTGAGCAGTTCGGGAAGTACAAGAGGATCCTTGGTCCGGGGCTTCATCTGGTCGTTCCTGGCGTCCAGAGAGTCGCCTATCAGAACGTTCTGAAAGAGGAGGTCATCGACGTCCGACCGCAGGTCTGCATCACACGAGACAATGCGCAGGTTGAGGTCGACGGCATTCTCTACATCCAAATCGTTGATCCCTACAAGGCGAGCTACGGAATCGACAACTACCGCTTCGCCTCAGCGCAGCTTGCGCAGACGACGATGCGGAGCGAGATCGGAAAGATCGACCTTGACAACACCTTCAGTGAGCGGGACTCGATCAACGACGCGATCGTGCGCTCGGTCGACCAGGCCTCAGAGACGTGGGGCATCAAGGTCACTCGCTACGAGATCAAGGACATCACCCCTACCGGTTCGGCACTCGAAGCGATGGAGCAGCTTGTGATCGCGGAACGCGAGAAGCGGGCGGCCATTCTCGAGAGTGAGGGGACGCGGGAATCAGGTATCAACCGATCGAAGGGGCGCAGACAGCATCAGATCAATATCTCGGAGGGCGAGCGGCAGAAGCGCATCAACGAGTCCGAGGGACGCGCAAAAGCGATCGAGGTCGTCTCTGAGGCGACGGCTGACGGCATTGTTGAGGTAGCGAAGGCGATTCAACTACCAAAGGGCAAACAAGCGGTGAGCCTTCGCATCGCCGAGCAGTTCATCAAGGAGCTTGGCGGCATTCTGAACAACGCCGAGACCCAGGTACTCCCCTTTGACATCGCCCACATCAAGAGTCTCTACGACACGGTTACCGGCAAGGCAACGCCGGATGACGAGAGCAAGATTGCCGCAGGCTTCAGACCCCGATCGACGATGGGCGGAAGTGGCCCCCGAGGCCCGCAGGCAAAGAAACGCCCCACAGAGGGAGGTGACGAATGAATCCCTTTGCACCACTACTTGGAGCCCTGGGCATCCTTGGGCTGATTATCGTGATTGGTATTCTTCGGAGCATCCGGATCATACCGGCGCAGACGGTCTCGCTTGTTGAGCGACTCGGGAAATTTGCGAGTACGCTGGAAGCCGGCTTTCATGTGCTGGTTCCGTTTATCGACAAAGTGAAGTATTCGCATAGCCTCAAGGAGCAGGCGGTGGATGTTCCCACCCAGCCATGTTTCACGCTGGACGACGTACGAGTAGAGGTGGACGGTGTTCTCTACTTCCGGATCGTTGATCCTAAAAAGGCCAGCTATGGAATCTCAGATTATCGTTACGCGACGATCCAGCTCGCGCAGACGATGATGCGTTCGGTGATTGGTCGACTCGAGCTCGACCAGACGTTGGGCGAGCGAGAGCAGATCAACGCTGAGATATTGAAGAACATCGACGAGGCGACCGACCCGTGGGGTGTTCAGATCACGCGTTACGAGATCCAGAACATCCGCCCGCCGTCGCACATTCAGAAGGCGATGGACGTTCAGCTTGCCGCGGAGAGAACAAAACGCGCGACCATTACCGAAAGCATCGGTGAGATGGAAAGCGATATCAACGAGTCGGCCGGTGAGAAGGCCGAGTCGATCAATGAGTCCGAAGGTGAGAAGCAGCGCCTGGTCAATGAGGCCGAGGGTCGAGCGGCTGAGATTCGCGCGCTCGCGCGAGCAACTGCGGAGAGCATACGTCGTGTCGCGCAGGCGCTTGAGAACGAAGCCGGCGACGCCGCGCTCGTCCTCCAGATCTCAGAGGGCTACATCAACGAGCTCAATAAGCTCGCGAAGCCCGGCACGAAGCTGATGCTGCCGATGGACCTTACGGACATCAACTCCGTCATGCAGACGGTCACCCGGATGGTTCAGGAGAACGAGAAGCAGCTCTAAACGGAACGATAATCTCGGTCAGAAACTCTTCGGGGCTCGGCGAATCCGCATCGCCGGGCCCTTTTAGGTAGCGCTCTCGGATGGGAAGAACAATCTCGACCGACCGACGGGCAACCTCCGTCAGGACCCGCTCGTAGCCGGCACCGATCGTCTCAAACGGACCTCTGTGAACCGTCGCGTCCGCATCACTGCCTTGCAGAAGCACAACCTCCGCGCCCGGCCGCTCAGCCGGACGCGCAATCGGCACAGCGACGGAGATGTCGGCATCCGTCTCCGCGTACTCCGCCTGCCAGTAAAGGGCTGCGGCGGGTCCGGTTGCCAGATCGCCCGCCGCTCCCATCAACTCGCCAAACCGATAGCCCACATCCGGGTAGGCGCCGGTAAACCGAACCGTCGCGAAGAGCTCCGGCTCCAGATGCCGCACACTCACCTGACCTGCGCGGGGCGCAGGGCGCTCCCACGTCGAGAGCTTGCGCTCCAGCCGAAGCAGGTCGTCGAGCCGATGGCGGATCTCTTCCCGCTGTTTGGCAACGATCTCTTCGATCGGCTCTCCGGCATCGCGACGCTCAATAATCGACCGAACACTTTTGATGGGGAACTCGAGCGAACGCAGGAGCTTGATCAGTCGCGCACGCTCGAGCTGCTCGTTTGCGTAGAATCGGTAACCACTCTGCGCATCGGTGCGTGACGGCTCAAGAAGCCCAACCTCGTGATAATACCTGAGCGTCTTGACCGGAATGCGAGAGATAAGCGAGAAGTCGCCAATCTGATACTCCACGGCCCAGCCTACCATGGTGGGCCGCGGTTTACCTAGCGAAAGCACCACGCTGAGTGACACTGCCTTAGGCTTTCTCCACCGGCTGTCTCAGGATCGTCTTGAGCTTCTCCGGCGCTGTCCGCCTGGGATCACCCAGGTAGATCTCATGGTGCTTGTCCCGCAGCTTGAACCCTTCACCTATCGCCCACTCATGCATCTGAGCGATGAGAGGACCTTCGCTGTCGTAGGGACCGATGTGGAGCGCCTGGACGGCGAGACCCTCATCAAAGCGTTCAATCCGAACCTCAGACGCCTGCTTCTCCGTGAGCTTGCCCTTCGCGGCTGCCTGCTCAACCGCCTTGCGAAGCAGCTCCTCGCCCGCCACGTCGGGATGGCGGATCATCAGCGTCCACAACCATTCGTCACGACGCTCCTCCTCAAAGGCGTCGATATCATCGGACCACCAGAGGCCCTCCATCGGCATGACGGCGTAGTCGTTTCCAAGGGCCTTCGAGGCGAACTTGGCTCCGTACGAAACGGCGTAGATCATTCCGATCGCTTCCATGTAGCGCTCGCTCGTGTTCGGATCGCCCTGCCCGTCGACCATTACAAAGAGGCCCGGCGACACGTCCACGAGATGGGGCGTCGTAGCCCGCTTGCCGCTTGGGTAGAACTCCGAAAGCACCTTTCGTTCATCGATCTTCATGTTTCCTCCTGGAGAGAGTCTCAAGGCTCCAGTAACTGGAGGGTCAAGCGAGAAACGCGCGAATTCCGTCAAGAAGCATCTCGACGGAAAGCGTTGTGAGGATCATACCCATGAGGCGTTCAATGGCCTTGATGACACGTCTGCCAAGGTACTTCCGTAGTGCTTCGGCCGAGAGCAGGATGGCGGAGCTCGCGGTCCAGGCAATCAGGAGTGATGCAAACCAGCGGAGCAAATGATCGGGAAACTGGGTGCTGAAGAGAATCACCATCGCCATGGCAGAGGGACCGGCGACAAGGGGCACCGCGAGCGGAACGAGGAGTGGCTCCTGCCCCGGCTCGGTGTCGGACTGAGCCTCACGAGCCGTGTTCGCCTCCTGCGATGGAAAGATCATCCGCAGCGCGATCAAGAAGAGAATCACGCCGCCACCTATGCTCAAAGCCGGCTCACTGATCTGAAGACCCGCAAGAATGTAACTCCCAAAGAAGAGAAATCCGGTCAGGATCACGAGGGCGATGATCATCTCGCGCGCGATCACCGCGATCCGTCGCCGGGGTTCCATGCTCTCGAGAAGCGTCAGGAAGATTGGGATGTTCCCAAGGGGGTCCATGACGAGGAAGAGAGTGATGGCGGCACCGACCAGGGTCACGCGACGTTCTCCTGCGGTTCACCGTCCGGTGCTCGTGGGCCGGACTGTGTGCAGGCGATCCCGATCAAGAGCAGGGCGACCGCGAGGACGAGCAGAAGGCTGACTCGATACCCGGGCAGCGCAAGCAATTGTACCGTCACCGGAACGACCACGTAGGCGGAGGTCTGGACGGGTGCCATCGATCGTGCAACGGCGCCATGGTGGAAGGCGTACTGAACACTCACAAATGCGAGAACGCCAAATCCAAAGCTCAAGAGGAACGGAATCCAACCCCACGCCACGGCGGGGAAGAACATGGCTGTGCCGCCTGCGTTCTGGCCCACGGCCTTCAGAACAGGATCGAGGCTGCCCACACCGCCGGCAAAGAGCCCGAAGGCCGCAGAGAGCCCAATCGGAGTGCTCCGGCGGATCGATAGGAGGGCCAGAAGCCCGGTGGCAAGGAGATAGGCAACGGTGAAGAGAGAGACAGCCCCCGGAGACATCGACGCCACGCTGAGATCGTCGTTTTGGTTTGCATGAATCGCGAAGAGCACGGTGCCCAACAAGATCAAGGCGGCTCCAAGGTAGTTCACGGCTGAGACCGGCTCGCGAAGAATGAGGTGAGAGTAGAGCAGAAGGAGAACCAAGCCAACGCCAAACATCCCTGTTGCGTAGGCCGGTGCGGCATAGCGATTCGCGAGAATGAGCCAGATTGGACTGGTGTTGTTCAGGATCACTCCAAGGATGTAGATGGTCGCCTTGGTCCCGGACCGATTCGCTGCCGGTGTTGTCCGCCAGCGCAAGGTTTCAATCCCCTGTTGCTGCATGCCTTTGGCGAGATGAAGTGCGGTGGTGTTGATCAGACCAAAGGTCATCGCGAGAACCGGTGAGGTCATGGGCGCTCCGGATGAAGCAGTCCATACCGATGTTTCAACCTCAGGACTCTCCGGACTCCCCGTTCGATATCGTCCTCCGTTACGACACCGCGAGCGAGCAGCTCTCGAACCATCGCTTCTATCTCAACGATGTCGTAATCACGGTAGAGGAGAATCAGATCGACATCGTTCTGAAGAAGCCGAATCAGGCTCGTCTCAAGCGAATAGTGATCTCGTATCGCAGCCATCTCGAGTCCGTCGGAAATCACGACTCCATCAAAGCCAAGCTCATCGCGGAGGATGTCACGGAGGAAGACCTCTGAGAGAGTCACCGGGTAGTCGGGATCGATCTCCTCAAACACGATGTGCGCGGTCATGATAGCGGGCACACCCCGCTCGATCGCGCGAACGAAGGGAACGAGGTGGGAGGCATCAAGTTCCCCTCTCGTCATCGATACTACCGGCAGGGCGAGGTGTGAGTCGGTAGTGGTGGAACCGTGGCCCGGGAAGTGCTTCGCGGTGGCGATGACGCCGGCTGCCTCCGCCGCGTCGAGATAGGGTCCCACCATCGATGTCACCAGTTGCGGATCGCCACCAAAACTGCGATCGCCGATGATCGTGGAGTCGGCGACCGGATAGACATCGAGTACCGGCGCGAAGTTGAGATTCACCCCAATGTGGCGAAGCTGCACCGCATTGGCGTAGGCAGCCGCCCGCACGAGGGAGGGATCTCCGATGCGCCCAAGCGTTGCAGCGGCTGGAAGCTGAATGACGTCGGGGCCTCGGAAGGCAGCGACACGTCCGCCCTCTTGGTCCACGGCGATAAAGGGCGAGATGCCCGGCGTCACGTCGCGCGCAAGTTCTGCAATGGTGTCAATGAGAAATGAGGCGGTGTCGGTCGATCGGAAGTTCCACGGATAGACGATGAACCCAGCAGGGTTCACGCGAACGATTGCACGACCGGCACCGTGCTGCATACGCGTGCCGGGGATGGAGATCACAAAGCGCTGGCCAATCTTCTCCGTCAGCGTGAGTGAGTTGAGGACCCTTTCGACCACCTCTTCATCCGGAGGAATGAGCTCTTCGCCCGGAACGAAGAATCCGGGGTTCGCACCGGGCGAGGTGCCTTGAGTACCTGACACGCTCTGTTCGGACTCTGAGAGGTTAGTGGTGGGGAGCGAGGGAACGCGGGTTACACAACCGGCGACGATCGCAAGCACAATCAGCAACGCAGCGATTCCGGGATGAAAGAGAACCAGTCGCGTGCGCCGCTGGTGCACCTATGGCCTCACGCGCTTGCGATCTCTTGGGAAGAGGGAGGCCTCTTTGACATTCGACAGGCCAAGGATCTGCTGCGTCAGTCGCTCAAGCCCAATTGCGAAGCCGCCATGGGGCGGGCAACCGTACTTGAAGATCGTGCAGTAATCGCCGAGCCCCTCTTCAGTCAGGCCGAACTTCGGGAGTGTCTCCAGAAGCATGTCGTACTCGTGGATCCGTTGTCCGCCGGTCGTGATCTCCAAACCTCTGAAAAGAAGGTCAAAGCTCTTTGTCTTGATACCGTCCGGGTAGGTGTAGAATGGCCTCTTTTTTCTGGGGTAGGCAGTGACAAAAACCGCCTCGACACCGTGCTCGTCCAACGCCCAACTGCAGAGCTCTCGCTCGCCTTCCGGGTTGATCTCAAACGCCTTCTTTCCGGTGCGGTCCGCAATGATCCCTTTTGCCTCTTCGTGATCAATGCGCGGTGTCTTCTGCATCTGCTCCGCGCTGGGAACCGAAGCACCAAAACGCTCAAGGGTATCTGCGTGCCTCTCTTGGACCTCTTCAAAGATCGCCCCCAGCAGCCCAACCTCAAGATCCATAAGATCTTCGTGCCCGGCAATAAAGCCCATCTCAACGTCCAGGGAGACATACTCGTTGAGATGACGCGGTGTGTCGTGTTTCTCAGCCCGATAGGCTGCGCCGATCTCGAAGACGCGCTCCATGCCACTTGCAACCATCGCCTGCTTGTAGAACTGCGGCGACTGCGCGAGGTAGACCCGCTCCCCAAAGTAGTCGACGGTGAACAATCCCGTCCCACCCTCGGTCCCGGAGCCAATAAGCTTGCTCGACTTGATCTCCGTGAACTCCTGCGAACGCAGGTGGTTCGCGAACGCCTGCGCGATGGTCGCCTGAAGAGCAAAGATGGAGCGGACACGCGGAATCCGCAGGCTCACGATCGGGTTGTCGAGGAGGGCATCAATGCCTACCTCCGACTCTTGATTGACCGCGATGGGTAGGTCGCTTGCAGCCGCAGCAAGAACATCGGTCGCCGTCACTCGAAGCTCGAACCCACCGGGAGCTTTCTCGTTCGCCTCCACGGTCCCGGTGACCCGAACGACCGTTTCGTTCCCAAAGTCGACGGCACCATCGTAGACAAGCTGCGCGATACCGGACCGGTCTCGGAGGAGTACAAAGGAGACCGCTCCCAGTTCGCGTATCCGGTGCACCCAACCGGCCAGATGGATCTCCTCTCCCTGGTGGTCCGCGAGTTCTGTTGTCAGGATTCGTTCGATCATTCCTACCCCGTCTCTTCCATTCGGCGAATGATCGTCGCACGATCGTCCGCTTCTGTCACGAGGAGGACGGAGAGGAGCTTGGTATAGACGCTCTCTGTCGTAAGCGGACCCATCGGGATGGCTCCGTCACGCCAGAGTTCGTGGCTGGTGATATAGGTTGCGAAATCGACATTCCCCTCCTGCTGTGATGTGCAGAAGAAGATCGCATCGCGCTCGTGCCCGTATGCGAGGGCTTCGCGTAACGAGAAGGGAGACTCACCAACATTCGCAGTTCCACTGTCAAAGAGTTCCAAGACAAAGTGCCGAACTCCGGCGTCAATCAAGGAGATCAGAACGCTCGAGCGCATGCCCGGGAAGACTTTCACGACGAAGGCCCGCTTGGTGCCCGCCTCAAGGCGTTCGGTGAGATCGGTTATTGATCTCTCCGATCCCAACTCTCCTACGACGGCCGGGCTGCCGGCGGCGTCAGCAATTGCGTGCATGTTCCACGTTCGGAAGGCGGGCTCATCGGTTCCACCGGGGACTCGCTCGAACTTGAGATTCACTGCCGGCATTTGCCGGCCGTCGAATACCACCGATACTCCGGAGCCTCCGGCAACGGCGGCCTTGATCGCGGCACTGAATGTCGTGCGACTCTCTTCAGTCTC
>JANQQY010000119.1 GCA_028284845.1 Spirochaetales bacterium | reverse complement strand
AGACGACCGCGTGAACGTTGTCGAAGAGCCATGTCATCCATCTGCGCCAATCTTCGAGTGACTGGAGAAGCGAGAGATCGAGATTCGCCCGCCGAGGCTCCACGAGGGGATCGCTGCCCACGCCGGCGAGCATCTCGTTTGCGCTGTGTACCAGGACAAGGCTCAACCTGTTCAAGGCGAGGATAGAGGCCGCGTACGGCGTCGCTGTAAGGGATTCGATGATTGTGGCGACACCGGCGAGGAACTCAGTCCGATCTCCGATTCGGAGCGCGGTCTCAAGCGCGTGCTCCGTGGCGACCGGATACTCGACAGCGCTCACTAAGGCCTTGGTCAGCGAGTCGCGTGTGTGGACCCAGGCACCCTCCAGCGTCAGAGCATGATCCACAATCCCTGCCGCGTCACGGTAGGAGTCTGAAATCTCGGAGTGCGATTCTACCGGTGATCCGACGCCAACGACGATCTCAGCGCCAAGCAGTCCCGCGACCGACTTCACAAGCGCATTGAGTTGTCCGGTCAGATCTTCGTCGGCGATAGCGTGGACCTCGCTCAGGAGAACGCATACCTCACGGCCGTGATTGGTGAACACCTCCGCAACGCCAAGGGCAGAAAGCAACTCTGTTGTGATCCTGAGGAGGCCGGTGAGGAGAACCTTCGACCGCTCAGGATCTTCGCGCGCGATGGACCGAATGTGTATCACGATCACGAGGAAATCGGAGTCTTCAAGCCGAACCCGAAGTCGTTGGCGCTCTGAGCGGAACGTCTCCGAGGAAACGGGTTCAGAACAGAGTCTGGAGAGGAATTCGGAGCGCAGCGTCTCGCGATCGAAAGACCGTTCCTGTTCCAAGAGCGATACCTGCCGCGTCAGATCGGTGAGGGAGTGGAGGATGACCGAGAGATCGGTGTTCTCTGCGCCAAGAGCGGTCGAATGGGTGTCCTGAATCTTTTTCAGAAGTGCTGCGACAGGTGAGTAGACGCCGCGAGAGAGAAGGAGCGAGAGCACAGTGGCAAGCAAGATGGCCAAAGCAAGCCCAATAATCAGACGGTTTCGGACGGTGACGATCTCACTTCGCAACTCCGCGTCCGAGTCGACTCGAAGCAAGGTCCAGTCAAGGAGGCTGCTGCGCTGGTATGAGACGTAGACCTGACGGCCGTCAAGTGAGGTCACGAAGTGCCCGGCAGTCGGCGCGTCGGAGATCAGCTCCGCAATAAGCGACGCGGCATCCGATCCTCCTTCCGATGCGCGCCGGCCAACGAGCCTCATCTCCTCGTCGAGAACGGCAAAGAAAGGAAACGGAGAACCGAATTCCTTCTCCACACCAAACTGATCACGAAGATTAACAATGATGAGTGCTCGTGAGATCATCCCCGGAGCTGATTCGATCACCTCGCCGCTGAAGTAGTAGAGCGAGACGATGTCTGTCGGGGGCTCAACCGGCGGACCGATGACCTGAGGTATTGCGACGCGACGGGTCGCCGTATCAACCCGCGGTACGTTGTTCTCAAATTCTGAAGAGCCGGCACTGGGAAGCACTGTCGAGATGCACCAGTCCACGTGGGGATTGCAGAGTGAGAGTGAGTGGATCCCCGGCGAAAGCGCAGTGATTCTGCGCAGCATGTTCCGGGCTTTGTATTCGTCAATCGGATCCACTGCTGGGGTCCGAAGGAAATAGGCGACGTCACTGTCCGCCAGAATCATCCGGTGGACATCAGTGACGTACGACTCGATTGACTCGAGTTCATCGAGTTTCTCTTGCAACGAGCGCTCGTACTCCCGGGCGAGGCTCTCTCGGGCCGCGTCAACATATATCCGGCTGAAGAGGATGGCGAAAGCCGTGAGCGTCAGGAGTGTGACCGCCATGAGGGCGGCGGCAATTCGGACGAGGAGTCGCTTCTGGAAGGGGCCTGAAATCTTGTTCATTCCGACCGTAGTCGGCGATTGTAGCACGCTTCCAGCTTGGGCAGGTCTCAGCGACTCGAATACGGAAGGAATCGCCGAAAATTGACGTCGATCAGGATCGCCGCGTGGCTACTCGGGCACCTCGGCGTAGAATCGATACGAGTGATCTTTCCTTTGCTTCCGGAGAATTCCGACTATCTCAACCCACACGGCAATGAGACCACGCCGAGACGCGGGAAGGTCATCGGCCACGATGCGGTTGAGTCGACGCAGGTTATAGCAGGGCACCGCCGCGTACATGTGGTGCTCGGTGTGGTAGTTCATCTGCCAGTAAAGGAAGCGGAGGAGCGGGCCAAGAAGGAAGGTTCTGCAGCAGATGCGGAAGTCAGGCGTCTCGTCCGGGAGTCCGAGGTGTTGTGTCACGTTGCAGAGGAACTGTAGCCACCGGCCGTAGAAACGAGGAAGAACAATCACCACAGTGAGTTGCCAGAGCCCGGTGATCGCGGAGATCGCCACGATCGAACCGTGAAAGAGAAGCAATCCGAGAGTGTAGAGCTGAAGCCGAATCCTCATCTGCGGTCCGTCCTGCTCAACGAGCGTCTCGTTCCAGGAGGAGGTAGGAAGCCGGAGCAGCTTACGGAAGCTCGAGACGAGTGTTCTCCAGAGGCCTACCGGATCCACGATCGCGAATGAAAAGTACTCGAGAAGCCGGAGATGCCACGGGACGACCACCTCCAGATCGCGCGGCGGGTGCAGGGTGTAGAGGTGATGCCGACGGTGGCTTGCGCTGAAGCTTACGGGATCCATCCAGTCGAGCAGGCTCACGAGGTAGAGAAAGAACGTGCCCAGCCGTTTTGTCTTGAACACGGTACCATGAACGAGTTCATGGAAGGCGTTGACAAGAAACGCCCAGAAGGTTCCGTGCAGGAAGATCGCCGCGACGAGAAACACCCAGTGGATTTCGCCAGACTCGACTCTGTCCCAGGCGACCCAGACAGCGGCTCCAGTGGCCCCAAGCAATAGGAGGTGCCCGAGCGTCTGCGCCAGGGCGCGGGCATCGTTTCGCCGAGTGAGCTCTCGCAACTGATCACGAGGGACCGGAGAACGATACCACTGGATAGGCTGACTCGAATCCGACATCACCGACCCTCCTGCCACCGGTCGATTGATTCACGCGCGATCTGAGTCCAGAGTCCGAAGCGTTCGGGGTGACACTCACACGTGTGAGTGTCCTTCAGAACGATCTGGAAGACGCTGCCGTCGGCGTCGCGAAGTATTCCATTGATCTGGGAGCGAGCCCGCTCTGGGTCGAAGGGGCCCACCAGCACCGAAGGATCGGGCTTGATGGAGAGGACGAGGCTTGACCCGCAGCGCTCAGCGATTGCTCGAACATTGGCCCAGGGGGATACAGAGATCATTCGAAGATTCGGAAGCGAGAGCACCAGATCCAGCTTGCCGTGAAGAGGCTCGCAGCAGCCGTAGGCTGTGAGCCCGAACGGCTTGAGAAGCTCACGCTCGTAGGAGAGAGCAAACTCCTCGTGCTGATCCGGACCAACCGCCGCGAGTTCTTGGGCTTCTGCGAAGGCCCAGACATCCTTCAATCGAGGCGAGCCGTCGTACCCATCGCCTGGAAGATCGGTCGTAAATCCGACACCTCCGGTATGGTTGTAGGTCTGGTCGTTGTTGAGATCGATCACGCCGAGATCGACGTACTGCTGAACAACGTCTTGATAACACTCGGAGATTCTTGCCATGGCAGCGTGCACAAAATCTGGATCGTCCACGAGATCGTAGTAGGTCTGTTCCAGTCCCCGTCGTTCTGTCCACACCCTCATGAGGTGAAATCCGAACCGGTCGATCCCCTTCACGCGCACTGGGAGCGTATCTCCCAGGAGATCGGTCACCTGCGAGACACGGCGTTCGGTCGCCTGCTCGTCATGCTCTATGAGAGGGGGCGCCAGCTTCTCAAGGTCGGCAACGTCGTGGATTACCGGCTCAAATCCCCAGCTGCTGCCCTCTTCTTCGAGCGAGTGGTGCGTGACCGGGAGCCCCCAGTCGCTCTGATCAAGAGTGGTGATCGTCTTGTGAACAATCACTTCCGGGAGGACAACCGTAG
>JANQQY010000115.1 GCA_028284845.1 Spirochaetales bacterium | reverse complement strand
AATCTTCGTGACATCGAAACCGACCGTTCGGCGGGAATCGACACTCTCGCCATCCGCATCGGCTTTGCGTGGAGCGTCCGGTTCTTCGTGGCGCTTGTGCTGCTTCCCGCGGTCGTCGTTCTTGTGCTCGTCGTGACCCGAGTAGTCCCCTATCTCTCGCTCGTCTCCTTGACGTCGGTACCGCTGTCGATCGGACTTGCGCGCAGGGTCGGGAACGCGGAGAACGGATCCGAGCTCATCGACCTTCCGGTGCAGGCCGCGAAGCTCCACGTCGTCTTTGGTGCGCTCTACTCGGCCGGTGTGGGAGTTTCACTCCTCTTCTGATGAGCGAACCACTCGATCTCATACGCAGCCAGATGGAGCTGATCGTCAAGCGGATGCTGGAGGAGGTCGATGCGGTCGACGGCGATGCGGATCTGCGGGCGATTGCGCTTCACTATGCGCACCGGAATGCCGGCCTCCGGAGACCGAGGCTAATCTGGGCGACGGCCGCAGCCTACGGAGCGAGCGCGACCGACGATGCGGTGGCCACGATCGCGGCCGCTTCCGAACTCCTGCACGTCTTCGCGCTGGTCCACGACGACGGCATTGACAACGAGCAATCAGAACGGTCGGGGCCGGAGGTCTCTGCCACCGTCCGGCTTCTCGCGGGAGATCTCTTCGCCGTCACCGGCTACGCACTCCTGGGCGAGGTCGTTGCCTCGAATCGGCTTGACCCGCAGATCCTCTCTGATCTCAGGTCGATTGGAGTAGGGACGATCGCGGGCCAGATGGCCGATATCCGCTACCTCGATGGGGATGTCTCGTTCCAAAGGCTCTACGAGATCTATGACGCGAAGACCGGCTGGTACACGGTGGCCGGTCCTCTCTCTACCGGCGCACGTATCGCCGGCTTCGGAGAGGCCGAGGTCGATGCCCTGCGCCGTGTCGCTCTTCCGCTTGGTCGCGCCTACCAGCTTCGTGACGACCTGATCGATCTCTTGGCCGTGATCACCCAATCGCGGATCGCCGACCGGAGTCGGCCACGCTGGGAGCTCAACCTTGCCGTTACGTTGCTTGCCTCGACCGGCGTCTGGCCGAACGCTGAGACCCGTCCCACGGAGGCGCCCGAGTTGTGGAGGCGCGTTTGCGAAAGTGACCCGGATTTGGTCGAGCAGGCAGTCAAGTCGAGAATCGGTGACCTCGTCAGGGAGGCGGAAATCGCCGCAGAAAGGCTCTCCATCCAGCCATCGGCGAGAGACGCCTTCATCCGCGAAGTGATCTCTATCCTCTCGCTTCGCGAGTTGCCCCCGTCCGGCAGCAAATCTACCTTGTGACTATGAGACGTCGACCCGGCCTTATCGTTCTCCTTGTCTTCCTTGGCGTGATCGTGATTGGCGGCGCTGGATTCTTCATCTTTGTCTGGTTCACCGGTGGAGATGGGGAGGCTTCCGCTCCCATTGAGGCCGAGGCCGTGCAGCCTGCGTCACCCGACTTTGTCGCCTTTGACCTTGATCTCGAGCAGTCTGAGGCGCGCTTCCTGATCGATGAGGTCCTTCGGGGTCAACCAAAGACGGTCGTGGGAGTCACCAACCAGATTGATGGGTCATTCGCACTCTCCCTCTCGCCGGCGCAGCTCGAGATAGGTGAGTTCGTCATCAATGTCCGTACCATCCGGACCGACGATGCGGTGCGTGACCGTGTCATTCGCACCCTGATTCTCGAGTCGGCTCGTGACGAGTACGAGTTCGCTCGATTCGTCCCCGGCGAGGTTACGGGACTTCCCGAATCGATTGAGGTTGGGCAGACCATTGAGTTCTCGCTCGACGGCGATCTCACGGTTCGCGACGTGACAACGCGGACCACATTCGAGATGGCAATCACAATCGAGTCCGCAGACACCCTCTCCGGGAACGCATCATCGACCATCACTTGGGAGGAACTCGACATCACCATACCCTACGTTGGTGGCGACTCGATCGTCGCAAGTGTCGCCGATGAGCTCTCGCTGGAGCTCGACTTCGTGGCGGAGCGGAGAGCTGAATCGACTGACCAGTGATCTTGCGCTCTCCGGAGTGGATGGGTACTCTCGGTCTGATATCTATCTTGGAGTTGAGTTTGAGCAAAGCACGAGTGATCATAGGGTGGATTCTTGTTGGTCTGGTTGCGGCACTGATGGTGGCGACCGGGATTCAGAAGATCGTGGGCGGCGAGGGCGCCCAGATGTACGTCGATTTGGGCGTTGGGGAGTTCCTCGTTCTTATTGGTATTGGGGAGGTCGTCACCGCGATACTCTTCGCGCTACCGGTGACCGCGCCGTTGGGTCTGCTCCTCGCCAGCTCCTATTGGGGAGGGGCGATTGCGACCCATATGATCGACGGCAGCCCGTTTATCACCAATGCGATGCTTCTCGTCATTGTCTGGGTCTCCGCCTACCTGCTTCGACCGCACATTTTTACGGGGCTCCTCCCACAGCCGAAGACCGCAGATTCCTGACCGCGCTCCTCGCGCCGCAATGAGGTCATCCTGCGAGCATAATTCGGCTCCATTGGTATTGCAGTCTGCAGGGCAAGAAGGAGCCGGCAGACTATGTACGACGTCATCATTGTTGGGGCAGGACCGGCAGGGTCGACGCTTGCCGCCGAGATCTCACAGAACCGGAGCGTCCTGCTCGTAGATCGACGAAACCTTGAGAGTTCCGTCGATTCGCCGTCCAACTCGAAGCTCTGCGGTGGCCTCATCTCCCCAGATGCGCAAGAGGTGCTCGGTAGGATGGGCGTTGGTCTTCCTCGCCACGTCCTCGCCGAACCCCAGCTCTTTGCCGTGCGCGCGATCGATCGCCTTTCGGGCATCGAACGTCACTACCAACGACACTACATCAACGTCGATCGATTTCGATTGGATCAATTTCTCTACTCGAGAGCCCGGAACAGAGTTTCCGTCGCCGCCGAGAGCCGGCTCGTGGCGGTTGAAAGGGAGGGATCACGGATCGTTATCACGGCTCGGACACGAAACTCAGAGTTCAGCGCCTCGTGCAGGGTTCTCGTGGGGGCAGACGGTGGCGGTTCCTTTGTTCGACGGACCGCAGTCGACGGTGGCATCCCTGCCGCTCGAGCCTATGTAGCCTTTCAGGAGAGTTACGCGATGACCGAGGCCCCCTCCGCGTTCGCCGTTCTCTTTGATCCCTCCGCTACCGCTTTCTACTCGTGGGCGATCCCAAAAAACGGAGCGCTGCTCGTGGGGACGGCGGCTCGTGCAGCCTATGGCGCTGCCGAGTGCCATCAGCGTTCTGTCGATGCATTCCGAGAGGCCGGCTACGATCTCCACCACACGATGTCCAAGCGAACAGCCGCACTCGTCCGGCCCTCCCGAGCGGCAGACATTGCCACGGGAGCCGGGCAGGTGCTTCTGGTTGGCGAGGCCGCCGGCCTCATCAGCCCGAGCTCAGCCGAGGGCATGAGCTACGCCTTTCGGAGCGCGCTCATCGCGGCCGATGTCCTTCAGGAGAGTCTTGAGGACGCCCACCGCCGGTACGCCCGCTCGGTCCGCAGCCTCCGGCGTCGTGTCCTCTCCAAGAACCTCAAAGGCTCCGTAATCTTTAATCCTGTCGGTCGCAAGATTGTTATGCGATCGGGCTTGATGTCGCTGCGTATGCGATAGGAATGATCATAACTTCTGACCCAATGTGCTTGACCCTCACGCTGCGTGAGGGTCGTAGGTTAGCGTCGTCAGGAGGCACCAGATGACGTTTATCTCAAGTGATCAGATCTACCGGAGCATGGCTCTGGAGAACTCACCAGAAGAGCGAGCCGACATCTTTCAACGCGAACTGGTCGAACCGCTAGCTCCGCTCCTCAGCGCAAGTCGAGTCTGGCTCCCGAACGCCGGCACAGATGCTGAGGTCGCCGCGGCAATGGGATGGTTGGGGCCGGATGACCTCACGAAGCTCCCGGAGGGGTTCGAACACCTGGTCGATGCGAGCGCGTGGACGTCGGCTGAGGCATGTCTGAGGAGTGCCATCGATCGCTTTCTTCCGTTCGCGGAGACGGTCGCCGTTGAGACCGACATCGTTGGGACCATCGTGCTTACTCGGGCCACCCCCGCGAGCCAATACGGTGATGGGTACGCCGGCGGGCAGACGCCGGGCGCGGTGGTAGTCAGCTACGACAAGCCGACCCCCTCCAATGCCACGATGGCCGGTGGGGCGATTGCGCACGAGTTCAATCATCGAATTCGTCTCACCGCATACCCGTGGCACGATCCGAACTCGGTTGATGTCGCCGAGTACGTGGTGATGGAGGGACTCGCCGAGGCGTTTGCGGTTGAGATTGCCGGCCCGGGCGCGTTGGGATTCTACGTGACGTCGGTTGAGGGCGACGATCTGGCGCACGCCGCGTCGCTGATCGCGAAGAACCGAAGTGTCACCGGATTCGGACCCATCAGGGCTCACATTTTTGGCGACCGGATCGCTCGGTCGATGGGCTTCGACGAGGGTCTTGGCATGCCGGACTTTGGTGGCTACGCCGTAGGATACCATATCGTCCGTGCCTTCCTCGATCGGTCCGGAACCTCGATTGAGGAGGCGACACTGATTCCGGCCCATGAGATCATCGATGGGTCCGGATTCCTGGATGCCTGATTGAGCTACGCGAGTCGCCCTACAGCGCAGTGATCGTCGTTCGGTAGGCTCCTTTGCGGACGTTCTTGCTTCCGGTCCGGCACATCGATAGTTCGACCCGATTCTTGCCCGGGTTCCAGTAGCCCATGAAGGTCTTGTCACCCAGAGTCGAGTCCGGGAGCCACATCCAGCGGGTATTGTCGACGTCGGTGCCGTAGTAGTCGAAGCGGTGATCGCTATAGAAGGCGGTCATGATGCGCTGGACGACGAGGTACTCGAGCGCCGTGAGGGAACTCGTATTATCACCGGAGAGTCGCTTCCGTAGTGCCGGAGCGGTGAGACCTCGCAGGTCGTCGTCGAACTGATCCGGGTCGAGTGCGAGCAGGTAGGGGGCGTCCGGGCGTCCGGACGCCTCAATGGCTGCAAACTCCTCCTCCGTCGGCGCATAGGGCGTGGAGTACTGCTCTCCGTCATCGATCCCGATGAGGGGCTCTGCGGCGACGGCTGATGCGATTGCCGCTCCTCGCTCGCGGAGTGCCGCAGCTCCCGGAAGGGCGAGCCGGAACCGCGCTTCGGCTGCCGGCGGATTCCCCTCGCTCGTCGCGCGCACAGGGATGGCGAGATCGTTGAGACGATGATCCTCAAAGAAGCGTGCAGATGTCTCCACAATCGCGCCGATCGAGGCACCGGAATCGAAGAGGATCTCATACCGTTCGCTCATCGGGCCTCCATCAGCTGCTTCGCCGTCTGATAGTCTTTCTCGAGCGCGCGCTTTGTCCCCTTTGCGATGAACGGTTTCATCAGCTTCATCATGAAGGAGCGAGGTTCAACCGTCTCGCGGTAGGTGATGGTTGTACCGCCGGTGGAACCAACGAGTGTGGTAGTGCCGGAGATCGCCATGTCGGACATCTCGACCTCGTAGGAGTAGCCGCTGGGCGCATCGGCCCGCACGATCTCCATGGTTGCCTTCGCGCCCTCGGTGTACTCCACCTCTACTCTCGCGCCCGCGCGAAAATTTCCTGTGCTCTTTGTCTGCTCAAGACTCTCCATCCATTCGTGCCAGCGGGAGGTGTCCGTCAGAAACTCATAGGCCGCCGCCGGGTCGACATCGACAGAGATGGTCACGGTATTCTCAATCATCTTGCCTCCACGCCTATCCTACTCGTCGTGAGGCAGGGAGGATTTCTCCGGAATTGCGAATCGGCTTGGGGGCACCCCGAATGCCCGTTTAAACGCCCACGAGAACGAGCCAAGACTCGCAAATCCGCACTCTTTGTGCAGGTCGCTGATCGACCGAACTCCGGCGCGCAATTGCTGAGCCGCGTGATCAAGCCGACGAGCGAGCAGGTATTGGTGCGGGGTCGCCCCAAAGGCGCGCTCAAAGAGGCGGATGAAGTGGTACTTGGAGATCGCCGCCTGATCGGCCATCGCGGCCACGGTGACTGGTGTGTGGAACTGCGTATCTGCAAGATCCCGTGCGCGGTTCAGCTGCGAGAGCAGCTGCTTGCCATCCTCCTCATCGCGCGAGACGAGCCGCTTCCAGCGTTCGCGATCAGCCTCGTCACGGGGCGCGAGGCCCTGAATCACCCTGTGAAAGAGATCTTCGATTTCCTCATCGTTCACTGATGCATCGTTGGGAGCTGAGAGGTATCCCCGAACGGCGTCTGCAAGAATGCCTCGGATCTCGTCGTCAACGTAGAGTCGTGGCAGAGGATGGAACCGCGCCTCGTCCGACTCCCAGAAGTTGCGAACAAACACGGGATTGAAGAATGCCGCGAACCAGCTTGCGGCCCCACGGCCTTCGTCCGGATGCACGGTGCGAATGGCGAGGTCTGAGCCCGGCGGAACTGCGAGGTACGACCGAGCATCTACCGTGTACGCTCTCCCGTGTGTCGCCGCTGTGACGCGCCCGGAGAGCGCGACAAGAACAGTAAACGGCACCATCGGCTGCTCAAACGCCATCATTCCCGATTCCCACCAGGAAATCAGATTCGGCCACCCGAATCCGGAACGAGGTCCCGACGGGATGTAGTCTGGATGGTTGATGTTTGGGAAGAGCCGAGTCGATCGGGCGTTGGTCAGCTGCTCACAGACTGCTGCATTGTTATGAATGTGGCTCATGGGTGCCTCCGGTAATCGAGCGACCAAAATCAGTAGCAGCTCCGTCGTCAATAGTAAAGCGTGCTCTATTCGATACGAGCTTCGTGTGCTCGACCGGTCTCTCGGCGGTACCCCAGTACTCTCCGCGTATCGCACAAACCGCGTTACGATGAAACCCACTCATGCGGATCATCTACATCGATATTGATAGCCTTCGCCTCGATCACCTGGGGTGCTACGGGTACGGCCGCGATACCTTCCCAAACATCGATCGGATCGCCGGCCGAGGAACGCGGTTTGACAACTACTACTGCGCCGACTCGCCCTGCATGCCCTCTCGACACAATCTTGTGACGGGGCGATTCGGGTACAATAACGGTGTCGTGACCCACGGTGGGGCGGCATCGCATCTCCGGATTGCCGAGCGCATGTACGGCGGGCCCGAGCCGTCGAACCAGCTCTTGCAGCGCGTCCTGCGTGAGAACGGCGTTGATACGATTGGGTTCAGCAACTTTGCCTGGAGGCACTGTGCCAGCTGGTTCAGCCTTGGGTGGTCGGAATTCCACTCGCCGAATCTCGAGTTTGGCGATGAACAGGCGCATGAGGTCTCCGGGCCGGTCCTCCGGTGGCTCAAGCCAAACGAAGGCCGAGACAACTACTACCTTCACGTGAACTTCTGGGATCCGCATTGCAACTACTACGCGCCGCGAGAGTGGTTCGACCGCGTCAGCCGGATGCCGTTCACCGCCGACTGGCCGACCGCTGAGGTGATTCGTGAGCACCAGAGCTTTCCCACACCCCACAACTCGGTCTTCACCACGGCGAATCGGCTCTTTCGGCAAGGACACAGTCCCACGCCCAATATGCCCGACGCGATCCGGAATAGATCGGACTACGAGCACCTGATCAACGGCTACGACGCAGAGATCCTCTACACCGACCATCACATCGGCCTGCTGCTCGAGGAGTTGGACCGGCAGGGAGTCCTGGACGAAACCGCCGTGATCATCAGTGCCGACCACGGCGAGGCGCAAGGAGAACACGGTGTCTACAAAGACCACTACTGCGCCCATGAATGCGTTCACAACATACCGCTGATCCTCTCGTGGCCCGGACTGACACCACCGTCGCCTAACCGGCAGTTTCTCTACAACGTTGACCTGAGCGCCACGCTGATTGAGCTTCTTGGAGGATCTGTACCGGAGCAGTACGACGGTGTGTCATTCGCGGACGGCCTCCAGCACGGGCGGTGGCCCAACCGCGACCACCTGGTCTGGGGCCACGGGCTGCACTCCCTGCAACGGTGCGTCCGAACGCGCGACTACTCGCTGATCAAGACCTATCACGACCGCGGATTTCCGTTCGAACCGTTGGCGCTCTATGACATGAGGTCCGACCCCCATCAGACCACCAATCTCCTCCACGAGAACCCAGCGATCGTTTCAGAACTGGAGGGGCTACTCGCGATCTGGATTCAGACTCAGGAAGCGAAGAGTCGGCGAGGAGATCCGTTCGACATCGTTTGTAGGGAATGGGATGAGGCCGGCGTGCGCAGTATGAGCGTGCCACCCCGCGAGCTGTGACACAGAGGGCGGGTAGGACCGCGCGTCCGAAGGTACTTCAGTACCGCATGCGCCGCTTCGGTACCTCGATACCATATCGTGGCCGCAGAACCCGTGTTAGCGTGGATTCGTGCAGGATGTGGTTTCAATCAAGAAACAGGACTCGGACCGCGAGATCCTGATCCAACGAAAGGAGAAGCTTGGACTGAATGTCCGCAAGCACTGGGAACTCTACGCGTTTCTCGTGCCGGCCCTGCTTCTCATCATCATCTTCAAATACATCCCCTTGTACGGGGTG
>JANQQY010000096.1 GCA_028284845.1 Spirochaetales bacterium | reverse complement strand
GCCCTGGGCGGACGCGTACGCCCGAGGTGCGAGGAGTTCAATGCGATCAACGAGTCGATAGACTTCCGAAAAACTGAGGCCCGCGTCTGTTGAAAGGAGGAAGCGCGTGACCGGCTGGTCGAGTTCTACCTCGTAGTCAAAGATGGTAAGCAGGAGTCGTGAACCACCGTCCGACGCAACGGAGTAGACCAGCGGGACGATCTCTTGCTCGACACCAATCCCTTCCACGATCACGGAACTCTCCGTCCAGGAGAGGCCGTCGCGCGATCGTTGCACAAGGAGATCAACCGTCGCAGAACCGTTTGACTCGTTGATCCGCTGGTAGAAGAGCAGCGCCTCGTCGGCCACCTGCACTGCTTCGACATACCGGCTGTTTGTGCCGACGAACTCCCGCGGCGCTTCGAAATAGGACTGTTGCGCAAAGACGATGCCCTGGAGGGTGAGGAGCAGCATGAGAAGGAGACGGCGCACGCGCAAGGCTACCGCCCCCTACGTCTGCGGTTCAAGTCGTCCACAAACTCGATCCAATCCGGGATCTGAACAACGGCGGGGTTCTCTCCCTCGTACGATTCGATGATCGCCAGCGCGCCGTCGGTGTCGCCCACCTGGAGTCGTTCACTCGCAGAGTCAAGGACAGCCTGTACGTCGGGCGGTGTGATCGGTTGTGGGAGCTCGATGAGGACGAGCTGAACCAGTCGACGTGCCTCCGCATTGTTGGGATCAAGGGCGAGCGCTCGGAGAAGCTCGTCTCGCACGGTGGTGAGCTGCGCCTCCGGCAGCGTCCCGAACTGTGTTCCCGAAATACCGGAGACAATCTGAGCGGCGATCTGCTCATTCGAGAGACCCACGACGACAACCGGTGGCGGCGGATTGAGCTTCAGGTCGATCTGATCCCGCAGCTCCACGATGTCGGAACGAAGGAAGCTACTGATGCTCACGTCACCCTCGTCAACGATGGTAAGGATCGCCTCGAGGCGTGTGTCGAGTTCGAAGAAAGCCTGAGTGCCGAAGGTCAGCCCATCCAGTGGTTGGTCCTCGTTGGAGAGGAAGGCTCGCACGATATTCTCATCGCTCTCCGTGTCCGGCGTCGCCTCGTCGAGCGATCGGTCAAGGAAGAGTCGAACAACTTGATCGGAGGACTGATTCCCGGTTCTCGTTTCGGCGAGTCCGATGCGAATTTCGAGGAGCCGTCCGCGTTCATTGTTGGGCTGCTCACGAAGGAAGATATCGAGGGCCTCTGTCGCGGTCTGGTAGTTCTCGGCCTCAAAGGCGACGCTCGCCTGATTCAACAGATTTGTCAGAACGACAAAATCCGGCGAGGTCTCGTTGAGCTCTTTGGAGCTTCCCAGGACGAGCAGATCCGCCTGCCTGCGAAGCTCGCTGATCGTTGGATTAGACGCCGTTGGTGAGACTTCAAACCAGAGATCTTCAGCCTCATCGAGCCGAATACCTGCAAGTCGCGGCTGAGGCTCGGTGATTCCAGTTGACTGAAGCAGCTGACCCGCCTCTTCGATCAGGGTATCCACACGCACAAAGACGATGTCGACACGTATCTGTTGCAGAAGTGCCAGAAGACGCTCTTGCTCCGAGAGCCAACGATCCTCAATCTCCGGTCGGTCCCACTCCTCAAGGCTCTCGGCGATGAGTCGGCTCGCGCTCCTTGGATCCGCGGAGATTAGATTCTCCACGGTCGTGAGTTCCTCCGCGGCGCCGAGTATGTTTCCGGCGCCTGCCGCGGCACTCGCCTGCTGAAGCAGCGAATCAGCCTCGTTTACGCGCTGAAACGCCTCATTAGCCAATGAGACCGCACGATCGATCTGCACCAGCGCCTGCTCCAAACGCGAACGAGCCGTCGCCAAAAGCCCGTTCGGTGTAGAAACGATGGCGGTCGAAACGCTTCCTGCCCGCAGCGCGAGGGACTGAATCGTGGGGTCTGACTCGATGTACGGGACTTCGTTCGACAGCGTCGACTGGATCTGGGAGGAGCTTGTCGCGAGGTCCTGAAGATCACCCGACGCGGTCGAGATCACGCGCACTCCGGAAACACTTCCAACGAGCGGCTGCAGGCGGTCGCGCGCGCTGGCGGTAAGCGGTCGTGCGAGTCCGGAGGCGGCATCGGTGCGATTAAGATCGTTCTGGGCGAGGGTGAGAACTGTTCGGAAGCTCGCGAGCCGCTGCTCATCGGCACGAACTTCGATCTGTGCGACCTGGATGGCAACGTCTCGCTCGTATCCCTCGGCCAGCGCGAGGAGCGCGTCGGAGTACGGAAGCAGCTCATCTACACTCGACAGGATATCTGCCGGTAGTCCAGATGCGTTGATGAATTCAAGCCAGTTTGCTCGCCCGCCTACGAGGGTGTCACGCAGCGCGCTGATTCGCGACCGTTGATTGTTCAAAGCGATCACGTTCGACGTCGAGGCAATCGGCAGCCCAACGTCGTACGCTTCGGCAGCGATACTCGTCACGCGTGAGAGATAGTCTGCAGCGGCGATCCGTAGGGTGGCCTCTCTCAGGGCGTCGGGTGCCGCATCAGCCGGTAGGGTGTTCAAGGATGCGAGAACGTTCGAAGATCCTTCGTAGGCGTCGTCAGCCGACACAACGCTGATCCCATCAAGCGCAAGTTCCTGTCCGCGTGAGATCTGCGTGAAGCGCAATGCAGTGCGGTAGGAGTCGATCGCCTGGTCGAGGAGCGCCACAACCGACTCGGTGTGTGCGTCGACCACCAAATCATTCGCGGGTGAGGAGAGGTCGGTCCAAGAGAAAGCCTCTATGAGATCGAGAGCGGCGGCGAATCGGTCGTCGCCATACCTCCGCGCCGCAACCACGGGACCATTCGCGGCAAGATCCCATACCGAACGGATTGCGGCGAGTATGCCCTCCGGCTCTTCAGTCGCCGGACGACCGTTCGTGAGCTGCGCTGCAAATGCGATGTGATAGTTTCGTCGGTAGCTTGAATCCTGGACGGCAAGTTGGTTGTTGATCTGCTCCTGATTATCAATGATCTCCGCATTGGAGACTGTTCTCTGGTAGACGCTGGTGATTGCCTCCAAGAGCGGCACGAAGGAATCGATCTGGGCGGTCGCATCGGCAAACTGACCCGCTTCGAATGATTCAATCATGGCGTTCGCCGCCGCAGTGACTGTCTCGGCGACCTGGACGAACGACTCGGCTTCGTCCAGCGCGGCGGCCCGAACATCATCTCGTGCCGCCTCAAACGCCGGCCCTGTCAGTTCGTAGTCGTTTGGATCAAAGTCGAGGATCTGGAGCCGGAGCCCGTCGGTGTCGTTGAGCTGCGTTGATATCCGTTGCGCCGCGGACTCGCTTCCGTCGGCATTCGGTTGAGCGTTGACGGCGATATCAAATCCGTAGTCGCCTAAACCTTCGATGTAGGTTCGAACGGCTCCCACAAAGTCCGAGGCTTGAAGCTGCTCGAGTCCGGCGATCATGATCTGGTTGAACCGCTGCTGATCGATGGTGAGGAGAATTCGCGTACGCAGCTCGTCTTGCTGAGCCAACTCGGACTCGTTGGGAAACGGTAGGATGTCGCTCATCTCGTCAATCAGAGCGAATGCATCAAGAGCGACACGAACGACGTCTTCTGGGGCGATATCCGACAGGAGCTCATCAAGGGCGGCGACTACTTCTGTTCCCTTCTCCACGTAGGCAAGGCGGGCGGCGCGGATCTCCTGGAACAGAGTCTGCGCTGCGGGGAGCTGTTCTTCATCGCACTCCACAACGTCTGCCAGAATGAGGCCCGCCTCGTCGTACCGGCGCTCTGCGATGAGCGCCGCCGCCTGCGCGAGTAGCTCATCAATCGGCCCGCACTCGAGCGCCGCGATTCCGGCCTGGACCCCTGCGCTCGGATCAAGCAGCAGCCGGTCTTCTTCGGGGACTTCAGCGAGCGCACCTGTAAATGCAAGGCGGGAAACG
>JANQQY010000093.1 GCA_028284845.1 Spirochaetales bacterium | reverse complement strand
AGCCCAAGACCGTCATCGCGGAGGCCCGCTGGAATCGCCTCCTCCATCTTCCCACCTTGCGATCCAATGCCCGGAGCAAGAAACCAGGCGTCCGGCCTGATCGCTCGCATTGTGCGTAGCGCCTCCCTGTTGTTTCCTGCAACGACCAAGCCCAGGTCGCCCTTCCACCTGGCGACCGCTCGAGCGACGTCGGCCGCAAGCATCGGCATCTGAAAAGAGTCGCTTCCTGGATTGCTGGTCCGGCAGAGCACAAAACCCGCAAGCCCCGCATCTGTGAAGGGTCTGACCGAGTCCTCGCCCAGGTAGGGACTAAGCGTGACTGCGCCCACACCGTAATACCTGCAGGCCGCAGCGTACGCCTCCGCCGTAGACCCAATGTCGCCTCGCTTGGCGTCGAGCAGAACCGGGATCTCATCCGGGATGAGCGCGACTACTTCGGCAAGGGCCGTGAGGCCGCGAGGTCCATGTTGCTCGAAGAATGCGCTGTTCGGCTTGAAGCAGAGCGCGAGGTCGGCTGTCGCCAAAACGATGCGTCGGCATTCATCCACAATGCCCTCAAGCGGACCACGGGGATCGAGTCCAACACAGAGCGGCGAGTCGATCGATCGCGCTCGAGTCTCCAGACGGTCAAAGAATGACATGCCGCATTCTCGCGAGGCAGCGACGGGGCTGTCAATCGAGCCGTATCGAGTTACAGTGAACGCGGAGGGCAGATGGTACGACTCACGCGCGATTCAACAGCCCTGCTCGTCGTGGACATCCAGGAACGGCTGCTACCAGTCATCGACGATGGCCCGGCCGTATGCGAACGTGCAGCGATTGCCATCAGAGGCGCGCGCGCACTCAAGCTGCCGATTCTCGCAACCGAGCAGTATCCAAAAGGACTCGGCGCAACGGTCCCGGCGATTACCGATGCCCTGGGCGAGACGCTACCGGCGGAATCGATCCCAAGCAAGACGAGCTTCTCGTGCTGCCCCGTGCCATCTATAGACGCAACGCTTCGCGAGACCGCTCCCAAAACCGTCATGGTTGCCGGCATTGAAACGCACGTATGCGTCAGCCAGACCTGCCTCGACCTGATTGATCGCGGCATCACACCGGTCGTGCTCGCGGATTGCACCGGCTCCCGCCATGCTCACGACCACTCGATTGCCCTGTCGCGCCTGCAGCACGCCGGGGCGGTCATCACATCGCTTGAAGCGGCGCTCTTTGAACTCACCGTTCAGGCAGGTAGCACGGAGTTCAAGGAGATATCCGGACTCGTGAAGCCCTTGTAGAGGGCTACCCTACTTGTTTTTGCTATGACTATGTGGAGGTATTGGTGAAGAGGAACATTGGATTCATCTCGTTTCGACTCTCAGGGACGGACGGAGTCTCGCTCGAGACAAAAAAATGGGCGGAGATCTTCGAACGAAACAATTGCAACTGCTTCTACTTTGGAGGTGAACTCGACGCCGCGCCGGAGGTCTCACACGTCGCACCGGAGGCCCATTTCACCCACCCGGAAGTCAGACGCTTGTACGACATCGCCTTTGGACAATCGCGCCGGCCGCGGGAGCTAACCGTTGGCCTGCATGAGATCCGAGTCACCTTGAAGGATGCGCTCTACGAATTTGTGAACAAGTTCGATATCGACCTTCTCGTTCCCGAGAACGCCATCACGATTCCGCTTAACGTCAGCCTTGGCATGGCTATCACCGAGTTCATTGCTGAGACCGGCATCAAGACAATCGCACACCACCACGACTTCTTCTGGGAGCGCAAACGCTTCCTACGTAACTGCGTGTGGGACTACCTCAATCAATGCTACCCACCGCACCTCAACCCAATCCACCACGTCGTCATC
>JANQQY010000215.1 GCA_028284845.1 Spirochaetales bacterium | reverse complement strand
TGCGACGGTGATGTGTGTTGTGCTCGCATAGGCGGAGACCAGCATAGAGGCCGCGGTATCGTGGTTCAACCGCAGGGGCGATCGTCTCCCGCTACAGATCCTCGCTTGAGCTAACACGCCGGACGCTAAACCCGTCGGCCTCAAGGAGCTCGAGGAGGTTTCCCGGGCCTACGAGATGTGCAGCCCCCACCACGACAAACGACGGTCCTGTCAGTGAAAGAGCCGGGTCGTTCGCGATTCGGTCCGCCCAATTTTCGTTTCGCGCAACCAGTAGAGCGACGAAGGCGTCCGATTCGGCAGGTCCCACGCCGTCGAGCACGATCTGTTCCAGAGCATCGACATCGCCGGCCCGCCACGCCTCATAGAGATCGATCACTTCCATCGAGTCTTCTATGTTCACGATCGACTCGAGGAAGAGGGCAGCCTGCTCAGACGGCGTTCCTGCCGCCAGCAATCGGAGCTGTTCGTCTACCGTCTCGAGCCCGATGTTTGGAACTCCGCGAGCCGCGCCCTTGTTACCAAAGTAGAGGTCGAGTCCGTTCTCGAACGAGAAGCCGGGAGGCGTTGGCGCGGACTCCGCCACCATAACCGACGCGGCCCACGGGCGCATCTGCCGAATGACCTCGATGGGGATGGACGCGCCGCGCGCCCATTCCACGACGGTTTGCCACTCGTTCGCAGTGAAGAGTTCGTCGAGGGATTCTCCTTCCGGATAGAACATCATTTCTGCCACGTCGATGCTCATCGATTCGAGGAGGTCGTCCGAGAGCGGCACCTCCGTTACGAGGAGCGATGATCGCTCAAACGCCTCGCGAACCTCAATCGGCGGCGGTAGTGCCTCCGGCGGCGCCGCATGAATTGAACCGTAGAGGTAGAAGACCGCTCCGTCTCGTTCTGCGACAAAGAGGAGTGGCACAATCTCCGGTGGTTGGGTCCCCGATCTCTGGGCACGCGTCGACTGCGCGCTGATCGTCATGAGCGGCGCGACGAGGAGCAGGAGCATCAATGCCATGGGCCGGGTGAACGCCCGCAGATAGTGACGTCGGTTTCTCATCTGAACTCCTAGAAGGCCGCGTTGCCCGGGGTCCGTGGAAAGGGAATGACGTCGCGGATGTTCTGCATCCCCGTGCAGTACTGAATAAACCGTTCGAAGCCTAGTCCAAAGCCGGAATGCGGGACTGTGCCGAACCGCCGGAGGTCGAGGTACCACCAGTAGTCTTCCTTCACCAGTCCCAGTTCCTCAATCCGGCGCTCGAGCGCATTCAGATCGTCCTCGCGCTGACTGCCGCCGATGATCTCGCCCAGACGAGGAACCAGAACATCCATGCCGCGGACGGTCTTCCCATCGTCGTTCTGCTTCATGTAGAACGCCTTGATCTCCTTGGGGTAGTCGGTGACGATCATCGGCTTCTTGTAGATCGACTCCGTGAGGAACTTCTCGTGCTCCGACTGGAGGTCGACGCCCCAGCTGACGGGGAACTCGAACGCTTGCCCGCTCTGCTTCAAGGCCTCGATCGCCTCCGTGTAGGTGATCCGAGCGAAACTGCTCTCGGCGACAGCCTGAAGGCTCTTGATGATCCCCTTCTCGATCCTCAGGTCAAAAAA
>JANQQY010000066.1 GCA_028284845.1 Spirochaetales bacterium | reverse complement strand
TTTCTTGAGGATGGCGTAGCGCGTGTCGAAACTGGGCGGCTGGAGATCGACGTTGAGGCCGCGCTCGAATCGACTTCGTAGGCGGTCGGTGAGGTCGCGGAGCTCACTCACGGGGCGGTCGCAGGTGAAGACCATCTGCTTGTTCGCGTCGTAGAGCGCATTGAAGGTGTGAAAGAGTTCTTCCTGGGTCTCGCTCTTTTTCTGAAGGAAGTGGATGTCATCAATAAGGAGGACGTCCGCATACCGATACTTCGCCTTGAACTTGTTGGTGTTTTTCTCGCGGATCGCCTGGATGAATTCGGTCGTGAAGTTCTCCGCCGTCACGTAGACGACCTTCACGTTGTCCATCTGATCGTAGACGTTGTGGCCAATTGCCTGGATGAGATGGGTCTTGCCGAGTCCGACGCCTCCGTAGACGAGACAGGGATTGTAGGCGGTTCCGGGGTTACGGGCGATTGCCATCGCGGCGTTGGCGGCGAAGCTGTTGTTCTGGCCAATGACAAAGGAGTCGAAGGTGTAGGCGGCCTTGAGATTCTCGTGCGGGCGTTTTGGCTTCTTTCGGGGTTTTGCCTCCGGAGCAGTGGCATCGGGTGGTGCGGTGTCCGAATCGGGGGCGTTCGAAGAGGGTCTGTCGGTATCGCCGGCAGCAGGTGATGACGGGGGGGATTCGAGTTTCTTGATCTCGAATTCAATCGCAAGCTTGCTGCCGGTGAGCTCGTAGAGTTTCTCTTCGATGGCCGGCAGGTAGCGTTGCTTCACCTGGTCTCGATAGAATGACGACGGGACGGCCACGACGAGTCGTGACTCATCAGAACGAACGTAATTCATGCGGTTGAACCACATAGCGAACTCCTGCTCGCTGAGTTCGTCCGCGAGTTGATTCATCGCCTCGGTCCAAAATATGCCGTATCCGGTCTCTCCGTTGCTCATTTCATACTTACCCACAGGATTTCCACATTTTCTACCATCCGAGTCGCCTCCGAGTGATATGCTACGATGGGCGGACCTAAAGGTATCACACAGCGGTTCGTCCGGCACTAGGGATCGGCGATCTTGTCGCGGAAATTGGCATCTCCGCCTACCACGGGGACGGTTCTACCACTGTTACTATCGGATCCGATAAAGCACTGCCAGGCAGCGAGATGAGTGAGTTTCCCACTATTTTATCCACAGGAAATAAACAGGCAGTTCACAAGACGCCTCAGAGGACCCGCTTCCTTTACCGGCGTCCGTGGCGCGGGGTATATTAATGGGACCGCTCATGGAAGATAGATATTCAGCTGAAAGCATTCAGGTTCTCAAAGGCCTCGACCCTGTTCGCAAGCGACCGGGGATGTACATCGGTTCTACCGGTCCCGACGGCCTTCATCACCTGGTGTATGAAGTCGTGGACAATAGTATTGACGAGGCGCTCGCCGGCTTCTGCTCGGCGATCGATGTGGTCATAGAAAAGGGCAATGTTATAACCGTCACTGACGACGGCCGCGGCATTCCTGTGCAGGTACACGCCGGCGAAAATGTCAGCGCCCTCGAACTCGTCATGACCCGCCTCCACGCCGGCGGCAAGTTTGACAAGAACTCCTACAAGGTTTCCGGCGGTCTTCACGGCGTTGGTGTCTCCGTTGTGAACGCACTCAGCGAATGGTGCGAGGTGCAGGTTCATGTCGACGGGGTCGTCCACGAGCAGAAGTATCATCGCGGCGTGACCGACGGTCCGGTCGAGCAGACCGGATCGACGGATGCGCACGGCACCATCGTTCGTTTCCTCGCAGACGCTGAGATCTTTGAGACGACGACCTTCAGCTACGACACCCTCTCCAACCGGCTTCGCGAGCTCGCCTTCCTCAACAAGGGAATCGCGATCTCGATCGAGGATCGTCGGCTTCCTACCCCCAAGCGCCATGACTTCAAGTTCGACGGTGGCGTTCAGGAGTTTGTTACCTACCTCAACAAGAACAAGACGACGATCAACAAGCAGCCCATCTACTTCGAAGGTGAGCGGGAAGGGGTCGCGGTTGAGGTTGCGCTCGAGTACAACGAGGGTTATGCCGAGTCGATGTTCAGCTTTGTGAACAACATCAACACCCGCGAGGGCGGCACCCATCTCGTTGGATTCAAGAGCGCGTTGACTCGGACCCTCAACGAATTCCTCAAGAAGAACACCAAGTTCTCGAAGAAGCTCGACGAGAACCTCTCCGGCGATGACGTTCGTGAAGGCCTTACGGCGGTCGTTTCGGTGAAGGTTCCAGAGCCACAATTCGAAGGTCAGACAAAATCCAAGCTTGGTAATTCCGAAGTGAAGGGAATCGTCGAGTCGACGGTGAATGAGGCGCTCACCGCCTACTTCGATCGCAATCCCAAGGAAGTCGCTGCGATCCTCGACAAGACGGTGATGGCTGCCAAGGCACGGGAGGCGGCCCGACGCGCCCGCGACCTCACGCGACGAAAGAGCTTCCTCGAGTCGACCGGCCTCCCTGGGAAGCTTGCCGATTGCAGTGAGAAGGATCCGCGGAAGTGTGAGCTCTACATTGTTGAGGGCGACTCGGCGGGTGGGAGCGCGAAGCAGGGTCGCGATCGGACCTTCCAGGCGATACTTCCGCTCTGGGGCAAGATGCTCAACGTTGAGAAGACGCGGGTCGATCGCGTGCTTGCGAACGAGAAGCTCCAGCCCATCATCAGCGCGCTTGGTGCAAATGCCGGAACCGAGTTCGATGTGAGCAAGCTTCGCTACCACCGGGTCATCATCATGGCAGACGCCGATGTTGACGGCTCTCACATCCGCACCCTGCTCCTCACCTTCTTCTATCGATACATGCGTGAGCTCGTTGAGGGAGGCTACGTCTACATTGCGATGCCACCGCTCTACAAGGTCGCTCACGGCAAGAAGATCGAGTACGCCTTCAACGACGAGGATCGAGCGCGCGTCATTTCAGAGATGAATGTGGAGAGCGATAAGCTCACGATTCAGCGCTACAAGGGTCTTGGCGAGATGAACCCGGATCAGCTCTGGGAGACAACGATGAATCCGGACAATCGTCGGATCATGCAGATTCAGCTTGAGGACGCGGTGGAGGCGGAGGACGTCTTCACGACGCTGATGGGCGAACATGTCGCGCCACGGCGCGAGTTCATTGAAGAGAACGCCCTCGCCGTTTCGAACCTCGACATCTAGCATCCCAAACCTGGAGTACCACCATGTCTGATGAGAGCAGGGTCATTCCTGTTGCGATCGAAGACGAAGTCAAAGAGAGCTACCTGAACTATGCGATGTCGGTCATCGTTAGTCGGGCGCTCCCCGATGCACGGGACGGACTCAAGCCGGTCCACCGACGGATCCTCTTTGGCATGAACGACATGGGCTACCGGAGCGATCAGGCGCCCAAGAAGAGCGCCCGCATCGTGGGCGATGTTATGGGCCGCTATCACCCTCACGGCGACGCCAGTCTTTACGACACCTTGGTCAGACTCGCGCAGCCGTTCAGCATGCGATACATGATGGTCCAGGGCCAGGGCAACTTCGGTTCAGTCGACGGGGATCCGCCGGCGGCCCAGCGCTACACCGAGGCGCGGCTTGCGCGAATTGCCGAAGAGATGGTTCGCGACATCAAGAAAGACACCGTCGATTTTGCTCCGAACTACGACGATTCCTTGCAGGAGCCGACGGTCCTTCCGGCCGCCTTTCCCTACCTCCTCTGTGAGGGCGCGAGCGGCATCGCCGTTGGAATGGCGACGAACATGCCGCCCCATAACCTTCGCGAGGTAGCATCGGCTATCTCGGCCTACATCTCGAATCCCGAGATCTCGATCGCGGAGATCTCGAAGCACATCACGGGGCCGGACTTCCCAACCGGCGGAACCATCTACGGCCTCCAGGGAATCAAAGAGGCCTACGAGACGGGTCACGGGAAGATCACGGTTCGGGCGAAGTTCAGCATTGAATCAACGAAGTCCGGCAAGGACGTCATCATCGTCCACGAGATTCCCTACATGGTGAACAAGGCCACGCTGATCATGCGGATAGCAGATCTCGTACGCGACAGGAAAGTCGACGGTATCAGCGACCTTCGAGACGAGAGCGACCGCAACGGAATGCGGATCGTGATCGAGCTCAAGAAGAGCGCCAGTCCCAAGATCATTCTCAATCATCTGTTCAGCCACACCCAGCTTCAGCAGAACTTCAATGTGAACGCCCTCGCCCTTGTTGACGGACGTCCGGAGGTTCTGGACATCAAACAGATGATCACCCACTTTGTCGCGCATCGGCGCGAGGTGGTGATCAGGCGCGCCAAGTTCGATCTCGACAAGGCCGAGAAGCGTGCGCATATCCTTGAAGGCTTGAAGATCGCGCTCGAGAACATCGACGAGGTGATCCAAACGATCAAGGAGTCTGCGAATGTTGATGCCGCGAGAACCGGGCTCATGCGCAAGTTCGAGTTCACAGAGGTTCAGGCGACTGAGATCCTGAACATGCGACTGCAGAGGCTCACCTCGCTCGAGACGCAGAAGATCCTCGATGAACTCGCGGAGGTCCTCAAGCTCATCGCAGATCTGAAGGAGCTCCTTGCGAGTGAGGAGAAGATCCTGAACGTCGTCAGCGAGGAGACCGCCGAAATCGCCGAGCGATTCGGAGACGAGCGACGAACAGATATCGTTCCCTCTGAAGTGGAGAAGATCGACATTGAGGATCTGATCCAGCGCGAAGACATGGTCGTCGTCTTCACGCATCGCGGCTACACAAAGCGCGTTCCCTGGAGCGCCTACAAGATCCAGGGTCGCGGTGGAAAGGGAACGACAAGCAGCGGGAGTAGGAAAGACGACGACTTCATTGCGAACATCTTTATTGGCAGTACGCACGACTACCTTCTCTTCGTCTCAAGCGCAGGCCGCGCCTTCTACTTAAAGGTCCACGAGATTCCGGAGGCCTCCCGCTACGCAAAAGGAACGCATGTTCGGTCCTTGCTTCAGATCTCCGCGGACGAAGAGATCACTGCCGTGGTCTCCATCCCCGACTTCTCGCCGGAGCGGCACCTGTTCATGGCGACGATGCGGGGCGTGGTGAAGAAGGTGACCACGGATCAATTCACCAATGCGAAGACTCGTGGCATTGCCGCGATCCGATTGGACGATGGAGACCGTCTGGCAACAGCGCTCCTGACAACCGGATCGGATGAGCTCTTTCTCGTTACACGTAAGGGGAAGGGACTGCGGTTCCATGAGGACACAGTTCGCGCCATGGGTCGTCCAAGCCGAGGCGTAACCGGAATCAAATTGGCCCAGGACGACGAGCTCGCCGGATGCGTCGTCGTTTCTGAGGAAGAGCAGATGCTGACCGTCTCTGAGTTCGGCTACGGAAAGCGCACCCAATACAGTGAGTTTAGTCCGCACGGACGCGGCACCCGTGGTCAGATCGCGTACGGGGTGAACGAAAAGACGGGAGAACTCGTCGATCTACTCAACGTCCACGACGAGGCGGAGCTCATCATCATCACTTCACAGGGCCAGACGATCAAACTCGCCGCCGGCGCCATACCGGTCCAATCGCGATCGGCTACCGGTGTGAAAGTCGTCGACATTGATCGCCCAGACTACGTCGTTGGGGTCGATCGAAGCGCAAACGAAGAGGACGAAGCCGAGCCATCCGACGACAGCGGGTCAGATGCCTGATTCGGCCCAGTGTTTCACGTGAAACACTGGCGATAGGGGGCATGTGCTCGTCGTTGTCGCGCCCCGCGAGTCCGAACACGTCGTCAAGCGCTCACGCTTTGTCGCCCGGATCGAACCGGTGGGAACCGAAGCTCAGGCTCTCGCGTGCCACGACGCAGTCCGAAGCAACCACCCGGAGGCGAACCACGTGGTGTATGCCTACCTCATAGGAGATGAGGCGAGCGAACGAGCCGGGATGTCGGACGATCGCGAGCCTCGCGGGACCGCGTGCCGCCCGGTCATGGCCGTGCTGCGCGGATCGGGCATTCGGAACGCCCTCCTGACGGTCACTCGATACTTTGGCGGGACGAAGCTTGGGACCGGGGGGCTCGTCGAGGCCTACAGTCTCGCGGCAAAAAGTGTCGTCACCTCGTGTGAGACGCGTGAGTTCGTCCCTCGAATCACAGGAAGGATGCGAGTCTCGTACGAACTCGTCGACGCGGTCGAGCGGCTCTGCCTCGCCAAGGATGTCGTCATCGTTCAGAAGACTTTTGGCGTGGAGATCGACGTTGAGGTCAGCGTTCCGTTGGCGTCACGAGACGAGTTTTTACGCTTGGTGGAAGAGATCTCTCGCGGAAAGATTAACGTGCGATATTGATTGGGCGGTCGACGGGGAGATCGGGCTTACGTCTTCTGCTCGTCGCGAAACGTGCGGAGGCGCTCGCCGAACTCCTCGAGCAGCGAGACCTTCTCATTGTCTGGAAGGAATGAACTCTCAATAGCCAATCTGTTGATCTGCTCAAAGTCGTCGATTGATAGCTCAAAGAACCGAGCGGCCTTCACGTAGTCGTCGGTCAGGGTAGAGTTCTGGATCGTTGGATCGTCCGAGTTTAGCGTCACCGGAACACCCGCCTCCAGCAGCCTGCCAAAGGGATGTGATTCCTGATCGACCCACGATCCGGTCTGATAGTTCGACGTGATGCAGAGCTCGAGTGCGACCTTTTTCTCGCGTAGATGCTCTTGGAGCTTTGAATCTTGGAGCGACGCGACCCCGTGGCCAATTCGAGATGCACCAAGTCGGTCCACCGCCTCCCAGATCTGCTCAGGCCCAGTCACCTCTCCGGCGTGGATCGTCGACCTGTACCTTCCTTCGGATTGAACCAGATCAAAGAAGGGGCGGAAGAGCTCCGGCGGGAAGTTCAATTCGTCTCCCGCGAGGTCGACACCCACGACCCGTTCATCGGACGCGGCGTCGACAATGCGGTAGAGATCGATCATCTCTTCCGCGCTCTGCTTGCTTCGATTGAAGGTGATCAGGCTTCGTGCCCGGAAGCCGCCCTTCGATGCGCCCTCGTCGACCGCATCCAGCACGGTCCGGATGACCGTCGCACGATCAAAGTCGTTCACCGCGGCAAAATGCTCAGGGCTGAATCGCAGCTCCAGGTAGACGATTCCGTCGTCAGCCGCGGAGGCGACCGAGTTTGAGACGATCAAGCTCACGTCGTCCAGGCTTCGGTACCAGTCGTTGCGGAAGAGGGATAGAAACTTCAGGAAGTCGGGCTCTGAGTCCGATGGAAATTGGACCGACGCGGCAAACGAATCCAAGTCCTTGGGGACGTCAAGGCCGTTTCGCAATGCCATGGTGTGGAGCGTCGGCACATGGAACGTTCCTTCCAGATGGCGATGAAGCTCAACCTTTGGGAAGGCCCTCATTCGAGCGGCGTCGCGAGTTATGGTGGTTTCGTCAACAAGGGATTCGTTGTTCACGGAATACTCGTGCATCTCAATCTAACGGAATCGCGCCCCGATTTCCGGCTCTTTTTCTGCCGGGTCGGCCTGGCTCGCTGTGATACAATCGGGTTTGTCGAAAAAAAGTGTGAGTCGAATCTCTCCGAATGCCGACTAAATCTAAGAAGGGAGAACTCTGCGAATGGGTGGTCTGCAGAAGTACATAGCCTCGATTCCAAAGACAGAGATTCACCTCCATATTGAGGCGTGTGTGACTTCCGACTCGTACCGCGAGTTGATGGACAAGTACGACATTCCTCACGACGCAAAGACGAACAGCCTGACTGACTTCTCGAACATTGGGAGTCTCGCAAGCATGCTCGAATCGTTCTGGTTCGTGCAGTCATTTTTCCGCGAGCCGGAAGACTTCTTGTACGTGGTCGACGACGTCATCAAGTACGCCCAAAAGAACAACATCTACTATATCGAGGGCTTTGCATCGCCTTCGATGGTTCTCAATCGCGGAATGATCAGCTTTGAGCAGATGTTCTCAACCCTCGTCTCTGGGTTTGACAAGGCAGAAAAAAAGACGGGAGTAGATGTTCGGCTGATCGTCGATGTCTCTCGGTCGTTCGGGCCTGAGAACGCAATGAAGAACCTCGATCTCACGGTCGACTTTGCGAAGCGTGACAAGAGCAAGCGTGTGATCGGCATTGGGCTTGGTGGGCAGGAGATTGGCCATCCCTGCCGCGACTACAAAGAGGTGTTCGCGAAAGCTCGAAAGGCCGGACTGCACACCGTCGCACACGCCGGTGAAGAAGTTGGGCCTGAGTCGGTATGGGAAGCCGTCGACCTCCTGAGAGCCGAGCGTGTGGGGCACGGCACGAGCGCCTCCCAGGATCCTTCGCTTATTGAGCGTCTGGCCAAGGATCGAATTCCTCTTGAGATCTGCCCAACCAGTAACGTCATCACAAAGAAGTACGTAAGCGAGATGGCCGACCACCCCATCCGCCGATTCTTCGATGAGGGAGTTGTCGCAACCGTGAATACGGATGATCCCGTACTCTTCTCCGTGGAACTCAACGAGGAGTACGAACGAGTCGCCTCAGCCCTTGGGTTCTCGCGCGACGAGATCTTGCTCCTTGTGAAGAACAACCTGATGAGCACCTTCCTCTCAGATAGCGAGAAGAACGTTCATTGGAAGCGAGTTCAGAAGGCAGTCGGCCGCCTCTAGTTCCCTCCGCGTTGACCCCCTCCGTAACATTCCCTACGATTCAGCCATGCGGCGTTTGTTGTTCGCGTTCGCGGTTCTATCCCTCGTCGCTTCACCCCTTGTACCTCAATCACTCGTCGTCTATGTCGATGGCGACCCGTCGCTTGTGATCGGCGATCAAATCGATCAGCTTGTGATTGGCGCCGAAATAGGACCGGACGCGATCATTCGATTGCAAAGAGGCGACTACGTTGAGCTTCAGGCCGGCGACCGCCTCGTCCGGCTCGGTCGGGAGGGAGAGTACGCGATGACCTCGCTCCTGAGAGCGGCTCGCGATCACGAGGGTGCCGGAGCCTCACGGGCGATTGCTGATCGCGTCTCCCGCGTTCTTGGCCGCGCCCACGAGATTCCTCAGACCGCCGCAATGGGAGTCCGCGGCCCCGAGCTCGACACGGACGACCCAACCATCAACGAGGCCATCGCGTTGATGGACGCCGGATCGTATGCAGAGGCGCGTGACATCCTTGTTGATCACGCCGACGAGCTCGAGGACCGGCGCGCACTTCCCCGCGTCGCTTTCCTGATTGGGAGCTCGGCCGCGAGTGCCGGCGATTGGCGTGGTGCGGTCGAGTGGCTTGAACTCTTTGGCCCCGATCCCCGCACCGAGTTTTTTGTTGACCATTCGATTGTGCTATCGCACCTCTTGTTCGAGCAGTTCGCTTACGCCGAAGTTGCGCTCGTTCTGGGAGACCTTCGCGACCTCGCACCTGCCAGCCAAGACGATCCCGACGTCACCCTTCTCTACGGGATCTCGTTGCTCGAGTCGGGAGAGGTCGACTCTGCGAGGATGATCCTTCAGTCACTCGAAGGCACCGTCCATCAATCAACGGCTGAGAAACTGATTGAGCCTGCCGCTGAGTAGTCGCCGCAATCACCTTCGATTATACTGATCCGACCCATGGGAACGACCGTTGTCTTCGCGAATCAGAAGGGTGGAGTGGGCAAGACCACTTCAGCCGTAAACATTGGAGCGTACCTCGCGGAGGCCGGAAAGAAGGTCCTCCTCGTCGACTTTGATCCGCAGGGAAACCTCTCGAGCGCCGTTGGGGCCGACGGAACGAGAGAGGGCATCTACGAATCGATCACGAACGGCACTCCCGTAGAGCAGGTCACGCAAGAGACCAGCGTTACCGGCCTCCATGTCGTGCCTTCGAGTATCAATCTCAGCGGCGCCAATGTGGAGCTCGTTGAGCTTGAGGATCGTGAGCTCTATTTGAAGAAGGCACTCGAGTCGGTTCGGGACGCCTACGACTTCATTCTCATCGACTGCCCGCCATCCCTTGGTGTACTGACGGTCAACGGCCTCACGGCCTCGGACAGTGTTCTTATTCCCCTTCAATGCGAGTACTTTGCGATGGAAGGCCTCGCACAGCTGCTTCAGAACATCAAGCGAATCCAAGGCGGACTCAACCGGCAGCTCGGCATTCTTGGAATCTTCTTTACGATGTACGATTCGCGAACACGACTCGCACAAGATGTCGTGCAAGAGGTCATCGGCTACTTTGGAAAGCGTGTGTTTCGGACGATCATCCCGCGCAACGTTCGACTTTCTGAGGCACCGTCTCATGGCCAGCCGGTCCACCAGTACGACCCCGATTGCGTTGGAGCGCGCAGCTACCAGAAACTGAGCGAGGAGGTGCTCGACCGTGTCCAAGCGTAGACTCGGAAAGGGAATCGACGCGCTTCTCCAAGGTCGACCCCTCGACCAACTTGAGAACCTGTCGAGCATCCAGCAGGTCGGAATCGATCAGTTACATCCGAATCCGCACCAACCACGCACATCCTTCAACGACGCTTCGCTTCAAGAGCTCGCCGACTCGATTCGGGAACGCGGGATCATCCAGCCGATCCTTGCTGAAGAGAACGGCGACGGCACCTTCACGATCATCGCCGGCGAGCGCCGGTATCGTGCGGCGAAGCTCGCCGGCCTCTCTGATGTCCCCATTATCAGCCAGACCTTTAGTGAGGAAGAGAAGCTCGAGATTGCACTCATTGAGAACATTCAGCGCGAAGACCTGAACCCAATCGATGAGGCCCAAGCTCTCAACAGCGCGCTTGAACTCTCCGGGTCAACGCAGGAGGAACTTGCCAAGCGGTTGGGCAAGAGTCGTTCGTCGGTTGCAAACTCCCTTCGGCTCCTCAGACTCGAGTCCGACATCCAGGACTCCATTGCGTCCGGTTCGATCAGCGCCGGACACGCTCGGCAGATCGTCTCCATGCAGACAGAGGCTCAGCGCCGTGAACTCCTCGAGCGGATCGTCTCCGGCAACCTAACCGTTCGCGAGACCGAGACCCTCGTGCGACACCTCAACGCCCCGGCCGAGACAACGGGGACAAATCCCGACCCCATCCCCGAGTCCGAGAATCAGGTAAGCCTCCCTCCGGAAGCCCGCCTCGCTTCTTCACCCTTGAGTGTAGAACTCCAAAAAATCCAACAAGTCCTTATTGACCATTTTGGGACGCGCGTGACCATTCGGGGTAGTGACGAGAAAGGGCGAATCGAGATTCCCTACCTCTCGGTTGAAGATCTTGAGCGAATCATTGAGATCGCCGGCGCCCGCCTCGACTAGGTCCCCGGGAGACCCAATCGCATCCCTCAATCCAGAAACGCCATGGCCGATCGACCGCCTTTGTGATACCGATTCGGGGGCCGCTTGCGATCGACACCGGAGGCCGTTGACTCGACTGCATCCCTACCCCTTCGCCCGACTCGATCCAGAGGCTTGCACCGTCTGACTCTCCATGCAACAGGTTGAGTCCGTCGTGAAGCTCCCGTGTGATCCCGAGCGCCTGACAGAGCACTCCCGGCCCAGAGGTCAGGCGCCCACGACTCGTCGCGCGAGCCGTGCGTCCAATCGGCCCCGATTGCTCGCGATCTCCAAATCGGTTCCTCTCCATCAACTCAACGCCTCGAACCGGCTCCAATGCCCGGATCAAGACCGCCTCACCAACTCCCTCCTCCCGGCATACCACATTGAGGCAATGATGAACGCCGTAGATCAGATAGACGTAGGCGAATCCGGGCGACAGGAACATCGCTCGATTTCGAGGTGTCTCGCCGCGGAATGAATGCGACGCCGGGTCGTCCGCTCGGTACGCCTCCGTCTCAACGATTCTCCCAGCGAGAATCGAGCCGTGCTGTCGACGAACGATGATAAGGCCGAGCATCTCCGGCGCAACCTCCACCGGGTCGCGCCCAAAGAATCTGCGTGAGAGCGCATGTATCACAGAGGCGAGGATACGGCGTTCTGTGGACAGCGGACAACGGATGACCGATACTTCAGGCGGAGCGCATATGCAGCGGAGCGGCCTTCCATTACTCGTCATTGCCGGTATTTCCCTTCTTGTTGCCGCAGGCGTCGTCCTGCTCGTAGCGAACCCCTTCGCGCCCGGCACGAGAACCGCCGTCACGAGCACTGATTCCAGCGCAGCTCCCAACCCGGCGCTCGACCCAGCGACCGAGCCCGAAGAAGAGAGCGCGACAACCGACACCGGCGAGACGGAAGAGATGACCGACGTCCCGGAACCACAGTCCGAATCCGAATCAAACGCAGAGCCGGTCGCTGATGCGCCGCCCGAACCCCAGCCAAACCCCGAACCCGAAGAAGAGGACCTCGAGGAAGCACCGCCCGAGCCCGTGGAACAGTCGGACGCAGGTCCTCGCGGAGTGCCCGGCAGCACGGTCACCGTCCGGGAAGGCGACTCCCTCTACTCAATCGCCGGCGCCACCTGGAGCGATCCCTTCCTCTGGCCACTCCTGCTCGTCGCAAACGACGCCGCCATCACCGATCCCGACTACCTCCAACCGGGCTCAACGATCACCATTCCTGATTGGGTCGACATTGAATCACCGCTCACGCCGGCGCATCGAGATCAGCTCGCCTCAGCGCACGTTGCCGCCTATCAACACTACCGCGATCTCGGGAGCGATGCGGTAGGTCTCGGCCAGGGCCAGCCGGAGTGGTGGCTCGACCGTCTTGGACGAACTCGTGGCAACAATGCGAGATGGGTGCTCTACTCCGGTCTCCGGTACAGCGAGTCGTTGCTGGATGACCAGGCGAATGCGATCGCGCAACAAGATTTGGACGAGGTCCGCAGTTACGTCGACCGGTTCGGATTGCCGCCAAACCGGCGGTAGCGCCCCGCACCAAGGCCCTTCCATTGACAGAGCCCCCCTCACAACCTATATTGTCCTCCCGTTCAGCATTCGGAGAGGTGTCTGAGTGGTCGAAAGAGGCGGTCTTGAAAACCGTTGAACCGCAAGGTTCCGTGGGTTCGAATCCCACTCTCTCCGCTACGACGGCCATCTGGAGAGGTGCGAGAGTGGCTGAATCGGGCTCCCTGCTAAGGAGTTGTACGCTTACGCGTACCGAGGGTTCGAATCCCTCCCTCTCCGTCTTTTGGCTTGTGCCCATAGCTCAGCTGGATAGAGCGCCAGGTTGCGGACCTGGAGGTCGGTGGTTCGAGTCCACTTGGGCATGCGAGGTTGTCTCATAGAGGCAGCCTTTTTTTTGCCCTCCCGGCAGGCCCCGAATCCGCATCACCTCGTCTCCTCTGGTGCGTTGCCTCCCGGCAGCCAACCGACTACCCGCCTCGCCGGCATCCGAGCATCATCTTTGTCGACCGCTCCTTCCCATACGCCGGACGAGTAGGAACGCGTCGGCGCGCGTCCAGGTGGGGGAGCACGTGCGGATCATCCCGCGACCCCTCGCCGCTT